>JBGPES010000044.1:0-7050 GCA_041482935.1 Minisyncoccia bacterium
CAAAAGCTGTTTTTGGGCGACGCTCATGGGAATGATGACGATATTGTCCTGATCGACGCCTCCTGGCCCCGTGCCTTTGGGTGCAAGTACGCCGATCACATTGAACGAGGTGTTTTTCAGCCGGATGGTTTTTCCTACGGGATTTTGTTCGCCAAAGAGCGTTTTCGCGAGCACCGAACCGATCACCGCCACGTGATTGAATGACTGGACGTCGCTATCGCCGAAAGCGGACCCCGTCGCTATTTCGAAATTTCGCACCGCAAAGAAATTTGCGGTCCCGCCTTCATACGTTATGATCGCGTCATTATTCCCATAAATTACATCAGCCTGGCCGTGCACTTCGGCGGCGGCTTTCGCGACCGACGGTTCGCGTCCAAGAGCATCAAGGTCTCGCTGCACCAATGTTTTGATCACAATGCCTTGTGCCGCAGCCGGAGAAGAGAGTCGGGATGTTTCCGTAGCTCCGGGGATGACGAAGATAAGGTTCGACCCCACGCTTTTTACCTGGTTCAGGATGAGCTGTTGCGCCGATGAGCCGATGGACATCAAAAGTATCACCGAGCCGATGCCGATCACGATGCCCAGCATCGTGAGGAATGAACGCAGTTTGGCGTGTTGTAAGCCGCGTACGGCCGTTTGGATTGAGTCTTTGAGTTTCATGGGTTTAGACCTTGGTTTGTCATATTGTCATTCCCGCGGAAGCGGGAATCTCGGGATTCCGGCTGGAGTTCATCCTGGCGAAGGCCGGGACCGGGATGACCCCGCCCGGCGGTCACTTGAAAAACTCTTTTCCGTGCCGGTGTTTTTTCCCTGTCGGCGTATCGGATTCGACCGAACCATCCTTAAGGCGAATTAATCTATCCGCGAATTCGGCAGTGTAGGTTTCGTGGGTTACGAGGATGATCGTACGGCCGGCAGTATGAAGCCCCTCCAAAATTTCCATGATCTGCGCTCCGGATTTCGAATCGAGGTTACCCGTCGGTTCGTCGGCGAAGATCACATTCGGATCGTTCACGAGCGCGCGGGCGATCGCAACGCGCTGTTTTTGTCCGCCCGAGAGCCGCCCCGCCTCAACATTGATCTTCTCCTTGAGCCCCACGGATTCGACAGCGCGCTCGATGAGCGCCTTGCGTTTTGCGCCGGGAAGATCGCCATAGATGAGTGGTACTTCCACATTCTCATAGACCGGCGAGCGCGAAAGGAGATTAAACGATTGGAAAACAAAACCGATCTCCTTGTTGCGGATATGGGCGAGCTCCCCATCGGACAGATTTTTCGTGTCTTTTCCCAGGAACGCGTATGAACCTCCGGTAGGCCGGTCAAGGAAACTTAAAAGATGAAGCAACGTCGACTTGCCCGAGCCCGACGGTCCCATAATGGAAACGAACTCCCCCTTTTTGATCTCAAGAGAAACGTCGTGGAGCGCCACCGTTTCCGAACCGTCATCGGCGTAGATTTTTCCGAGATTTTTAACCGTAATCATGTTTCCGGTGTCGCTTTTAAGGATTTGGGAGCATGGATCCTCGCCTTCGCGAGGACGACAGGCAAGCTGTCGCTTTTCCTAAGTTTTTTACGGAGATCATGTATAGTAGGCTTCGAAGCCTAGAAGCCGGGAAACTTTGAAGCATTTATTTAACTTCCTGGCTTCTTAGCTTCTGAACTTCTCGGCTATTGGGCTTTTAATCCTATATTCACCAGATTATCTCCCTCGTTCACACCCGAAACGATCTCTACGTTGCCGTTCTGATCGCGGATGCCGAGCACGACCGCCACTTGATTCGCCGTTCCGTTTTCGTATTTCTTCACGAACGTACCCGAATCGGTTTGAAGAATGGCCGCTTCGGGGACGACAAGAACCCCCGTTTTCTTTTTTGTTTCGATCTGCAGGTTCGTAGTGAGGCCGCTCTTTATACGCAGATCGGCTTTGTCGAAGTCCACGGTTACTTTGAAATCCACAACGCCGTTCACGACGGTCTCGGCCGGATCGATCTTTATGACCCTGCCCGTGAAAGTTTCTCCGGGAAAGGCGTCGAGCGTGATACTTACAAGATTACCGACAGCAATTTTGCCGATATCCACTTCGGGGACGTTGGCATCGATTTCCAGATTGTCGGTTGAGATGACGGAAATAAGCGTTGTATTCGGAGAGGCGATTTGGCCGACCTTGGCATCTTCTTGTGTCACGGTGCCGTTAATGGGTGAGTAAATAACGACTTGATCAATCTGGGCTTGTACGACCGTAACGTTTGCTTGCGCCTGCGCGACGGTCGCCTGCTGGGCGCGGATATCTTCCGGCGTCGAACCCGCGAGCTGGAGCGTAAGCTGATCCTGCTCCTGCTTCACGGCGATTTTTTGCGAAGCGATCGCCTGCGCCGCGCTGTTCACGTTCGTCGTCGCTCCCGACACTTCCGATTCCGCCGTGGCAACGCTCGTTTTATAGCTCGTGAGCGTCGTGGCGTTCAAGCTGGGAGAACCGGTGAGCGTGTTCATGAGGGTATTCAAGAAATTCAAGATGGCAGTAAGATGAGCGGCGCCGTTTTTCATAGCCGTGTCGAGAGTACCCTGGCCCGGGTTTACCGCGGAGTTCAGAACGGTAAGTTCGTTTTTCCAGGCGTTCAGTTCGTTGCCCGCCAGAACGCGTCCGGATTGCGCGTTAATTTGTATTTGCGAATCCGTGACGGCGAAGGTGAGCTGGGGGTTGATGCCGTCGGTGTTCGTAAAGAGCGCGGTTATTTGGTTTTGTATCGCATCCGTCGATTTTGCGTATGCATCGTCGAGGACGGCAACGACATCGTTGTAGTCGTTCGCAAGATCCTGCCGTGATTTTGCGATTGCGGTTTCCGTGATCTGGATGTCTTCCGGCCGCGTACCTTTCCGGAGCGAGTCGAGTTTTGCCTGCGCCGCGTCAACGTTTGCCCGCGCCTGCGCGAGCTGGCCCTGAAGCTGGCTTGAATCGAGTTCCGCGAGCGCTTCGCCCGAAACTACTTTGTCGCCCACGCTCACGCGTACTGCGGAGATTCTTCCGCTTGTTTGGAAGGCGAGACTAATATCCTGCACCGCTTTCGTGTTGCCCGTTACGATCACTTGTTCGCTGATATCGCCGCGTGCAACCGTAATAAGGTTAAGCGCTGGTTTTTTGCCGAAAGCATAATACGAGATTGCGCCGCCTGCTGCAATGAGGACGACCGCCCAGATTATGAATTTTTTCGTGAGAAACTTTATCATGGGATGTTCTTTTATTTGTTGTGGAATTTTTTGAACCTATGAGAATCGAGGATTTCTTTTAGCTTTTTTTCACCGACGATTGCGCCGACCAGTTTTCGCAAAATCCGCCGCAATTCGCCCACATCTTTTTCGCCGAGTTCCTTGAGCTTTCTGACGACAATATCTTTTCCATCGGTAAGAGAAATTTTCACGAGGATCTTTTCTCCTTGTGGCGTGAGATGAAGGGGACTGCGGCGGCGGTCGTGCGGATCATGTCCCCGTCCCACGAGCCCTTTTTTCTCAAGTCCCTGAACTACCGGTACGAGCGTGGCGGGTGCGAGCATCATCTCCTTGCTCAGCTCCGAGAGCGCGTATCCGGTGTGCTTGATGATATTCAGCACGCCGAATTCGAGGGGATTCACGCCCAAACCGCGCGCCTTGAGCTGGCGCCCGATATCTTTCCTCGTCGCCTTCATAAAAAGAAGGTTCAGCATTTTGACCTCGAGCGCGATGGGAGATAAGCTGATCTTTTTCATTACTTCGTATCCTAACTATATGTCCGGCATACCATAATGTCCATTGTGTATAACTCCGGGTTAATCGGAATGTTCTGGGAAGAGCTTGGTGAATGATTGAGGAAGCAACCCAATTCCTTCGTCCCGGCGCAGGCCGGGATCCAGTAAAAAGAAGGCAACCTGGATTCCGACTGGAGCCTGTCCCGTACCGGGATACGGGATCGGGACGAAGGGAAATATCAATATTCACCAAGCTCTGGGGAAAAAGTATTGTACATTCTTAACGCGTTAGTTCATTTTTCGAACTTTGAACTCGGGCAAGATAGACTTCGAGTCGCTGCAACGGCGGTATGCCGCCGAGCGACTGATGGGGTCTTGTCGTATTGTACCAATTCACAAATGCGTAGAGAAATCTCCTGCGGTGATCGCGGGAGGGAAAGCCCCTGCCGCTTCTCGCAAAGCATTCGGTCATGATCGTTTTGATGACGCGCTCGGCCTTGCCGTTCGTCTGTGGGTGCCGCGGTTTCGTGTGCTTCTGTTCGATGCAATGCCGCGCAAGTCCTTGGACGAACGGATGGTCTGTCCTCCCGCGATACTCGGAGCCATTATCCGAGAACGCGCACTCGATCGCGAAGGGCATCGTATGGATCGTTTCTTCAAGAAAGATGGCGGATGAATAGCTCGTCTTGTCGGGTAGGATGTCGGCCACAAGGAACCGCGAGAAGTCATCGATCGCCACATGGAGCCATTCTCTCGGATGCGAAACGGCCTCGCCATACATGACGGGCAGTTTCTTTGTGTCGAAGTGGACCATCTCGCCGGGAGCGGCCTTCTCGTAACGCTTGAGGCGATGTTCGCGTCGTGCGATTTTCTTCGCCAATTCTTTTTCGACCCTGGTAAGCTTCTTCAATCCATATTCGATCTGCCGATACCGGTGGTTCATCGAGGGCAGATTCACGAATACATCCAACCTTGCCTTCTTGATTGTTCGGTATACGGTGGGCCTCGAGATACGGTAATGGCGTGCAAGTTCAGCGATGGCATCTCCCTCGATCCAACGCCGGTACAGTTCCCTTCGCATTCGCGGCAGGAGTTTGGTATTAAGACTCGGGTATATTGATGTGCGACCTTTGGGTGCGACCCCATGGCCTCAATTCTCGCCCGAGTCTTTCATTTGTTCAAAAACGTACTAACGCGCCGAGATTGTACACAATTATTTGACTTATTGACTATGGTATGATAGACTTGTCGCAGTATTTTGAGAGTGATCGGAGGATATATGAATATCAAAGAACGTCTTGCGAAGGTCTCGTTTTTCCCGGTTCGGTCTGATTTTTCTGGCCTCCAAGAGAACGAGCGGCGTGCGATGAAGCACTGCGTTCGTGCGGCGGAGATCATAACCGATGTGTACTTGCGTCAGGTTTATTTCGATAATCCGAAAATCTACGGTGGACTTCTCGCGCGCGGCGACGAACAAAGCATGGATCTTGCGCGGTATTTCAAGGTGCAGGGTTCACCGTGGGATTCGTTCGATCTCGACACGCCTTTTGTTCCCGGCGTAGGCGAAAGGGCAAAATTCGGATCTTTTTATCCGGAGAATTTCACGAAGAAAGAATGGAATAATTGGCTTTCATTGCATCCCGAGGACAAACCTGCGTTCGAGAGTCCGTATACCGTGATCGAGCGCTGCGGCAGCAATCTTATTGCCGTTCCTTATTCCGAGGCGTATGCCGAACTTCTCCAAGAAGTCGCTCGTGAACTACGGGCAGCGGCTGATGAGTTGCCTCAGGGACAGTTAAGATCATTCCTTGAATTGCGGGCAGCGGCATTTCTTTCGAACGATTACTTTGAGTCCGATATGGCATGGGTGGATACGAATGGCATTCCTTTTGAGGTAACCATCGGTCCGTACGAAGTGTATTTCGACAGACTTCTTGGGATCAAGGCTTCCTTTGAGGCATTTGTAGCGGTTCCCGATAGAGACGCCACAAATGCGCTTGGAAGATTCACCCCCGTTGTTCCGGATTTCGACCGCATCCTAAGCCGGGAATTTAATTTCAAACCGAAGGGTGCGGCAATCCCGCTCGCAGTGGTTGCGGACGTGGTTCGCGGCGGCGAAGCAGGATTCGGATATTTCTTCGTTGCGTACAACTTGCCAAACGACCGGCGCGTCCACGATCTCAAAGGCTCCAAGAAAGTTTTTTCACGGACGATGATGCAGGCGAAGTTCGATACGATTGCGATACCGATCGCCAAACGTATTCTTTCTGAACGCGATCTCGGATATTGCAGTTTCGATAACCACCTTTTGTTCGTATTAGCTCATGAATTGTCGCACGGGCTGGGACCGAGCATGATCATGGAGAACGGAAGAGAAATACCGTTCGAAGTGAAGCTCGGCGATCTGCATTCGTGTATTGAAGAAGCGAAAGCAGACATGCTCGGTGCGCGGCTTCTCGGTTATTTCCGGGAACGGAAGTTGCTTGATGACGAAACGCTTCGGGGATGCATCGTGACCGAACTTGCTACATACGTGCGAAGCTGGAGGCAGGGATACACCGAGGCACATGCGCGCGGACACCTCGTTCAATATAACTGGCTCGTGCATCATAAAGCAGTCCGGTACGATGCGGTAAAGGAAATTTTTGAGATCGATACCGAACGCGCACTCGATGCAATGACGCTCTTGAGCACTGAATTTTTGAAACTCGAGACGGCAGGCGATTATGATCGTGCAAAGGCGTTTATGGACCAATGGGGAACTGTTCCGCCGGAAATTCCATCGGTCATGGAACGGCTGGCTGATATTCCGCTTGCCGTTTGCCCTATGTACGACACGCAAGGTTTGTAATCCTCCTTGTTTTGACCCGAGCTTACCGCTCGGGTCTCTTTTTGCGATTGTGCATATTTCCCGAATCGTTTAAAATCATCCTATGTCCAAATATTACAATCCGCATAAAACGAGAAACGTGTTCGATCCGAATTCGAAGCAGCCGTTTACGATAAGCCGTTCGGGCATCGATCTTTTCGTCCAATGCCAGCGGTGTTTCTATCTCGATAAGCGCCTCGGCACGGCGCGGCCACCGGGCTTTCCTTTCAGTCTGAACAGCGCCGTAGATACGCTCCTGAAGAAAGAATTCGACAGCCATCGCGCCAAAGGTTCGGCGCATCCTCTGATGAAAGAATACGAGGTCGATGCGGTGCCCTACGCCCACAAAGAACTTGATGCCTGGCGGGATTCCTTGCGGCGCGGCATACAATATTTCCACGAACCGACGAATCTTACAATCCGGGGCGGCGTGGACGATGTCTGGGTAAATCCGAAAGGCGA
>JBGPES010000045.1:0-6951 GCA_041482935.1 Minisyncoccia bacterium
ATAGAGCGTTTCCCGATGCCGCGCACCGCATGTGGGACTTGAGCAGCGGGCGATGGCCCCCTCGCGCACGACTTTCGAGCCGTCAACCGGGCACCGCATCGGCATTTTGAATGCTTTTTCTTTTCCCGTTCGAAGCTTGATCAAGACCTTCGTAATCTGCGGGATTACGTCCCCCGCGCGGCTTACAATCACCGTATCCCCGATCTTCAAGCCCAGGCGCCCTATCTCGTTTTCGTTGTGAAGCGAGGCGTGCGTGATGGTTACGCCGCCCACATTTACCGGCCGCATCACGGCAACGGGCGTCAGCGCCCCCGTGCGCCCCACCTGCACCTTGATATCTTCCACGATAGTCGTCGCTTCGCGCGGGGAAAACTTATAGGCGACCGCGGCCCGGGGCGCCTTGCCGATGATGCCGGCTTCCGCATAAACTCTGGTGTCGTCCACGGTAACGACGATGCCGTCGATTTCGTACGGCAATTTTTCCCTCGTTTTTTTCACCTGTTCGTGGAAAAAGAATATCTCCTCAAGCGATTTTGCAATTTCGCCGTGCGGATTGGTTTTGATGCCGAAGCCGTTCAATGCACTATACTCGGCGCTGTGGCTGGGATACTTTTTGAAATAATCATCGTCCCCGCCTTCCCGCCCGACAATGCCATATGCGAAAAAGTCGAGCTTCCTGCCCGCGGTAACCCTTGGATCAAGCTGGCGGATGGAACCCACGGCAACATTCCTCGGATTGGCATACGGTTTCCCGCCCTTTTTCTCTTGCTCGCGATTGATCCGCGCGAATTCTTTTTTTGTCATGAATGCTTCGCCGCGCACGATAAGTTCCGAGGGGATTTCGTCTCCTTTGAGCCGGAGGGGGATGGCGTCGATGGTTTTCAAATTTTGCGTGATGTCTTCGCCGATAAACCCATCGCCGCGCGTTGATACTTCCGAAAAAACGCCGTCGCGATAGATAAGTTCGACCGCCAAGCCGTCCATCTTCAAGTCGCAATAGAACGGCGCTTTTATGTTTCGGTTGAGATAATTCTCCAGGCGCTCAAGCCACGCGCGCATATCGTCTTCCGAGAACGCGTCTTCCAGGGAATTCATCCGGCGGCGGCCGACCCGCTCCACTTTTTTGAATTCTTTGAGCGGTTTTCCCCCCACCCTCTGCGTGGGAGAATCGGGGGTAATAAGATCGGGGAATTCCGTCTCGAGATCAAAAAGCTCTTTTTTCAGCGCATCCTCGGCTTCGGGAGAAATTCCTTCCTTATTCAGCACAAGGCGCTCATAACGATACGTATCGATGACTTTTTTGAGATGCCCGATCCTTTCCCGTGCCGTTTTTTTATCCATATACTTATTATTATAGAGCTTGGTGAATATGGAAAGATTCGCGGATGAGTTTTGGTAAGACGGTGCTTCTCTGTGTCATTCTCGCGAAAGCGGGAATCCCTACCATATGAGATCCTCGCTGGAGCCCGTCCTTGACCGCGATCGAGGGCGAGGATGACGGGTGGGGTAACGAGATCCTCGCCGGAGGATAACAAAAATATTATCGAACCCTACCCCGCCGTGGTGGTTGCATTACTAAGATCCAAGAAGAACGCGCGCCGCGCCGTCCCCGCATCCCCTTCCGAATCGATTGAAGACGTGCCATTGGTAGCCTCGATGTATATCGCGCCGTTCGGAAGCGTGAGCGTCGTCGGACACGGCGTCGGCGGAGCTTGAAAAAAATTATATAACCCGCACTGAATCCCCGCGTCCGCCGCAAAAATCGCTTTCGCGGAATTTTCCAGATTTGTCGTTTGCCGGATCTGATACGTCATCAGAAGGCCGGCGATCGTCGTAACTCCCAAAATCGTCCCGCCCAAAGTAAGGGTGGCTAAAATCATGGCCTGCCCTTTTTTCTCCGAAATCATTTTTAGAAAATTCGAAAAAGATATGTTTCTCACGTGCTTCTTTCATTCATTATACTCCTTCCCGCATAACTAGAGAAAGCCGGTCCCGCCACGGCGGGACCGGTTTTTCATTTCATTTCATAATATCCGAATGCTTATTCCTTAGTGAGGACAGACCTTATTACCCGGATCTTTTTCGCATATCGCCGGCTTCGCAACCAGAACCTGCACCTGCGCCTGATAGGTGGAAACTCCGGCGCCGTTGCATGTGAGGGTATACGTGAGCGATGAAGTCGGCGATGTATTTTTGCTTCCGCCGAGCGGAGGATTTGCGGCACCGACTCCTTGATCGATACTGCAGCTCAATGCATCCGGCGTGCATGTCCAGGTAAGAGCAACCGTTCCCGGGAATACGATTCGCGGCGGGTTTGCGGAAAACGTGCACTGCAAATTGTTCACCACCACGCTGCAGGCGGGAACAGCAGTAGTTCCAACGCTATCCGTGAGCGCCACGCTTCTCGTTCCCGTTGTAGGATACTGCACGGTGAAGGACGGTAGCGACCAAGTCGCAGGAATGCCGTCCGGCGGCGCCGACCATGTATACGGGGGAATCCCGCCCGCGGCGGTAAGCGTGGCCGGTTGGGTCTTGGCTACCGTTTGAGTAATCGGATTACAGACAAGCGTGGGGGCAAGCACGGTAAGATTTACGGTGGCTGACTTGGAGGCAACCGCGCCGCCCGTGGGAGACGAAGTTCCCGCGAACACGATGGTCGCGCTATAGGGACCGGGAGCCAGGGCGCCGGCATACGTTACGGTTACGGGCTGGGACGCGCCTTGCGCAATCGGGGCAGGAGCGGAAACCGAAAGCCATCCGGCGGGTAATCCGGTGCTGTTGTCCGTAATCGAACCAACGGACCAGTTGAGCACCGATCCCGGCGCGCCGCTATTCGAGATGGTAACCGTTCCCGGGGTCACGTTCGTCATAGCCACCGGAGAACCCGCAACGCTCATCTGCGCGACCGGATCCCAATCGATGACGAAAATTGGGTTGAAGACGGCAGTGGGCGTCAGCGCGCAGACCGGCCCGCCGCACGGCGCCACGTTAAAGGCGTTCGCTATCTTTATCAATTGTTTTTCCCAAAACGCCAAAGAAAAGATGCTTGGGTTTGCGCCCTTATCCGCGAAGTGGCTCGTGACACTCCGTAACGAATAGAGCGGCCCGGCGCTATTCGGATTGGCAGTAAATGTATACGAACTATTGAGTGTTACTCCCGGATACGTTTGCGCGGTGCCGTTACAAGGCACGAGCGGCAATGCCGCGCAGGGGTCGGTCGGTCCTGCAACAAACTGCCAGCTGCTTGGAACCGGCACGAGGGGTTTAGCAGCATTTACGGAACTTACCTGAATGTTGCCCGTCGGAACTGCCGCTGCTCTCGATGCCGAACAAGAAGCCGTGGTGCCCACACCGGAAGGAAGACATTGCCAAGGGGTAGAACCGGGACTGGGCGGAAATGCCGGAGATGCCGGGTTTACCGTGCCGGCGCTGCAGAAGGTGAAAGCGCCCCAGCCGAGATCCGTTGAAAGATAGGCGTGGCCGTTCGCAGTGCCGCAGACGCCGTTAACTGTCGGCAGAGTGACCACGACATCGGCATTCGTGGTGTGAACCGTACCGGCCGTACCGGTAATTGTAAATGTTTTCGCTCCGATTGGACTTGCCGCGCCGACATTCAACGTAAGTGTCGCGGTAGCACCCGTATTTATGGAAGCGGGAGCAAATGTTCCGGTGGTCCCCACGGGCAATCCCGAAATAGTAAGAACGATCGGCGGAGCAAAGGGTCCGCCAACGTTATTCGCGGTCACGGTATACGTTATCGCCGATCCTTGAGCGCCATTTTGTGAGGCGGGAGCGGTCGTCAAAGAAAAATCTATGGGAGCGGAAACGTTCAAAGTCGCGTTCGCGGGAATACCTAAATACGTAGCATTGATGGTTGCCGAGCCTGCAGCAACTCCCGTGAATTGTCCGGGGGTTGCGGTTGGGGTTGCAACAGCTGCATTTAATGAACTCCAAACCGCGCTCGCCGTTACCACAACGGTTGGCTGCGGGCCTGCACCGTCAGGATCGTAAAAACCGGTAAATTGCGCAGTGCTTCCGACAGTGGTTGATGTGGAAGGAGGACCGATAGTGAATGTCGGTTGATTCACCGTAAGCGTGGCGTTGTTACTCGTCGCCACTGGTAGGGCAGCGCCCGTCACTACGACGCTGAAGAGCGATCCGTTGTCCGCGAGCACGGTAGCCGGCGTCGTGTAGCTCGCTGCAGTTGCTCCTGCGATATTCACGCCGTTCTTTCTCCACTGATAGCTGAGTGGCGCAGTGCCGGCCGCGACCACCGTGAACGTGGCCGTGCTTCCCACGATAACCGTCTGGTTCGCGGGTTGCGTTACGATCGATGGAGGAACCGCGGCCGCGTTCACCGTAACATTTGATGATGCCGTTTTTGTAGGATCGGCCTGGCTCGTTGCAGTCAAGGGAAATGTAGCGGGGCTTGGAACGGATGCCGGAGCGGTATAGAGCCCGCTCGGATCAACAATGCCGAACGTTGAATTTCCGTTCGCAATGCCATTCACGGTCCAGCTTACTGCTGGAAAGAAACTGCGCTTCACGAGAAACGGCAGACTATTGCAAGTAGCGCCTCCGTTCACGCAAACATTGAATAAATGTAATCCAGGGGCGAGGGAAGAAATGTTCGTCGAATCGGTGAAGGAAAAAGAATATACATAAGGCGTTCCGCCTCCGGCTGCGCATCCTTTGTCTGTTCCTGCCGTGGTCATAACAAACGTAAACGAACCGCCGGCGCCTCCATCTATATTGTATGTGCCGGGATTAACGACCTGGTAAGCCGTCGCTTCATTAGTCGGTATGGGGAATCCCTTACTATTTAGGCAGTCATCCGGCGATTTCCACCGGTCGACAGCACCATAGATATCCCCCGTAACGGTCAGTGTATTGTCAACCGGACTTACCGGATCGAGGGTGAAATCTACAACGGTAGGAGTGGAGCACCATCCCGTAGAGCACCCGCCCGATGCGGTTTCATTCACTATCGCCCACGATACGAGCGTCGGGTTAAGCGGACTCGTTTCAATCACGTAGATTTTTGTAGACGAATTATATATAGGACTCCCAATGCCCGGAAGAGTATAGAGGCCGGTCGGGCTTACGGTTCCAAGCGTGGCATTCCCTCCCGGCACGTTATTCACGCTCCATGTCACAGTCGGCGAATTTGTGCTAAATTGAGCGGTGGTCGGGCCAGCCGTAATATCAAGGTTAACGGTGTCCGGCCAGATCCAGAACGTGCCGCTCACGTTCGCAGTGAATTGCTGGGTTTGGTTTGTAAGTACTGTCGCCGCAGAAGGAGAAAGTGAAACGGAAATTGGTGGCGGGGGGGGAGGTGCAGGTGGAGGCGTGACAAAAGTAGAACAGCTCTTACCGCCATGACATGTCAAAAGACCGCTGCAATCTATTGCTTCGTTTGTATATAAATTATAGCTTGCATCAGTTTGAGTTGGTCCATATCCACTCGCGGAGTCTGCCATAGGCGGGCACTGCTGACCTAATGACTTGCATGAAAAATTCTCGGTGCATATCCACATCTGCGCGAAAGCCGCGGGCGGCCTAAGAATGAAAAGCGCCGCAAAAAACACTGCTCCGAGAAACGCATTGCGCAAAAATTTATTTTTTAGTTTGGGTTTATGCATAGAATTCGAACTTTATTGTTTCGCGTCTTTTATTTCCCGCTTGCAAATGTCGCACTTAGTAACGCGCATGTTTTCAATATCAAGATTGCGCGAGTCCTATTTTCTGTTCCAAGCGCTTCACGCGCTCCCGCAGGTCGTCAATCTCCACGGCAAAATTCAGGCTCCTCACCTCTTCGCGCACAAGACGAAAGTTTTCTTTCATTGTATATTCCAGGGCGTCAATTTTGTTTTCAAGTCCGCTCATTCTGCCCGTCAGGTTATTATCCAGTAAATCCACTTTTTTAACCAAGGGCTTCACATCCTCTTTTTTGGCAACGGTCGTTTCGATAATCCGCGCGAGCCTGTCAAGCGTCATTGGTTCGCCATTTTTGTTGGGTTCGTCGATGGTCATGATTTTAGTTTAAGGCGGCTAAGGTTCTTCGCTCGGCCTGGATGATTTTTCATTTTTTTATTTTACGACGTAGCTGATCACGACCTGATTCGCATTGTCTCCCGAAATGATCGCGACGCCGATCTCATCGTTGTTTTTCTTCGCATAGAGGCCGCGCGAAGTCGTATATTTCGTGATCTGATTGGTAATCATCCATTCGTTTTTCGGAAAATACGACTGATAGAGCGCGAAAAGATCCTTCATCGATTTCTGCGAATCGAACGTCGCCGTATACTGCTTCAGGTTCGCGTCGTAGGCGATGGAATAACTGTCCGAAAGCTTCGCGCCGTCGTCGAGTATGAGTTCCTTGGGAAAGCCCGGAGTAAGCTCCCCTTTCGCCGCATAGACGAGCGGAGGATTGAAGGAAGCCGGCGCGGGAGGCATAAGCACATTTTGATATTGATAGTTTTGATAGCCGCCCGTTTTTTCGAGCATAAACAAAAGAGCGACTGCCGCCACGAGCGAGCAAAGAACTATAATAAAAACCTTCTGGGAACTATTAGCCATTGTTCCTTATTAGTATAGCAATTCCGGCCCGGGAAAGGGCTGTGCATAAGATGTTGAGGAAGCCGGGCTCTTTAAAAAACCGTTATTCTGAGGCGAAGCCACGCTCATGGCAAAGCCGAACCTGCCCGCCGACAGGCAGGTTCGGATGGAAAGGCGAGAACCTCATTGCTCCGCTCGTCATCCTCTGTAGAGTCCGTCATCCTCGCCCTCGATCGCGGTCAAGGACAGGCTCCAGTGAGGATGACAGTAGTGTTGATGATAACGGAAAAAAATAAAAAGCCCCGGTCGATTGCTCGACCGGGGGTAAATTGTTTACTGATTCGGGACGGGCTGGCACGTGGCCCTCTCGCAGCCAAGAATCTGGCTGCCGTC
>JBGPES010000046.1:0-6700 GCA_041482935.1 Minisyncoccia bacterium
AAGCGTCTGTGCCTGAATTCCTTTTGTGCCGTCGATCAAAAGCACGGCGCCTTCAACGGCCGCGAGTGCGCGCGACACTTCATAAGCGAAATCGCTGTGCCCCGGCGTGTCTATCAAATTCAGAATGTATTCTGAATTTGATGACTCACGACTTACGACTGACGACATTTGGTTTTCCGTCGTTTGTCGTTTGTCATTTGTCGTAAGTTTATAGAGCATTCGCACCGGCGTCATCTTAATGGTAATGCCGCGTTCGCGCTCCAGGGGAAGCCGGTCCAAATATTGCGCCTGCATGGAACGCATCGGCACCGTGCCGGTAATCTCAAGAAGCCGATCGGCTAAAGTCGACTTGCCCGAGTCTATATGTGCGATGATAACAAAATTTCTTATATTATTCATTGATCTACCTATTGCCGTATTTTACAAAAAAAGCGGCCATTCACAAGGAACGGCCGAATGTTGGATGGTCGGCGTGACCCCTCGGACACGTAGTAGTCTGTACAACTTTTTTTACTGCCGAAACCGACGTTTCCATACATTCTCCCTTATAAATTTTGCCGCCGATACCTATGAGAAAGTATATCTCGATTTTTCCTTATGTCAAGCTCAATAATGGTAATAAAAATCATAAAAAAAGAAGCTCTCAAAACGAGAGCTTCGCGGGAAAAACTATTGCACCCTTTTCAGCGCAACAATAATTCTTTTCGTCAATTCTTCGAGCGACATACCCCTCGTAGCAGAGGAGAATTCCTCGGCATTTTTGATTGGGTTGGGTTTGTTATGCGATCCGTCATCTTCGCAATTCACGATACCATGATCGGAACTCAATGAACCGTCGCGATGGATATATAACGTGCCACCGACATAACAGTGACTTGAGATCTTCATTGTTCCCGCACCATCTTTACTAATGAACACCTGGAGCGAAGCATTCTTTTTAAAGAATGGCTGGAGGGTATTCGACCGTGCGGTGCGTCGCATAAATTGATATGCGGTCCGCCGTGCTTCGGTATCAAGAACATTTTGCACGGCTCGCAGGCGCTCCCTTTTGTCGATCCGCGCGATAAGCTCGGTCTCCGACTTCGTAAGCGGTCGCACCTTTGATTGAGCGAAAACAAACATCGGGAAAGCGAGGGAAAATATTGCAACTGCAAGTAAAATTTTTTTCACCACATTTTCCTTTTTCCAATGTAAACCTCTTTCGAAAGCCTAGCACACGAATAAGGAATGTCAAATTGAGATTCGCGGCTACTCAAAAAAGAAAGTCCCTCCGCACGTGTGCGGAGGGACAACATCGAAGGAGGATTAACGCGTGGCTTCCTGTTCCCGGCCAGTTTGCTCTTCGTCGGAAACGACGTCGCTGCGCAAGCGCAATCGGTGCAGCGGTTTGCCGTCGGCTTCCGTACCCTCATGCCGTGCGCTACGGGCATCTTTGCCTGCTGCAAGAAAATTTTTTTCTTTGACCCTCGGTTTTGCCTTTACCCAAAATGCATCTTGGGGAAGGGCAGCGGTAAGTGCGGCGAAAATCCGGGAATGCAGGATTTCGTCATCGGTAGAATTGTCGCGAACAACCATGATGATACCATCCGTCTCCACCTTAATGCCTACCACGCCGGCAATGCTTCCCAACGCTTTTCCCGTTATCCCATGAAATTTCACGGGGACCCCATGAATCGAATGGTTATCATCGCGAAGCAGCACACAGACTTCCCTCACCGATCCTCCTTGTTTTGCTTCCAAATTGAACTCCGAACGTGCCGAAAGCAATTGTACACTATGATTTTTTCAATGTCAAATTGATGATCAGACGCCCCGGCATCCGATTTGTCGATGAAGTAGCGTCGTCGGATTCGTACTCATAGACCGGCAGATCGTTCTCTTTAAACTTAAACCCGACGGGAGCACTCACCGTAAATTTGTAATGCCGCGAGGTGCCCGCTTGTTTCTCGAAGACGAACTGATACTCCGTGCCTTCGGTCGGAGACAAGAACAGCCGGTGCGAATAATCGAAGATAATTTCTTTTTTCTCGCCCGCCTTCATGCTTGACCATGTGGCAAATACTTCTTTCCCCGATTCTTCGTGGCTCGTAACCGCCGGATAATTGAATACTTTTTGAATCCCCGATTCAACTTCCGCGATCAAAGGATCGGTCGTATAACCGTTCTTCGCGTAATTTACCGCCGGATAGATCTTTTTATCGATCCCGCCCGAGAAATTTATAAGCTGCGACGCGTCCGGCAGAAAAATTTGCAGGTAATCAAGGTTGGGAGTTTTGTACCACCAATAAGGGCTCGCATTCCCGCCATGCTCGCGGTCGACGACAAGGTGGTTGACGACCGTGCCGCTCGCGTTGATCTGGCTCGCCAGCGTCACGTCTTGCTTGATATAGAGATCGGATTTCCCGCCGCCCGCGTTCGCGTCGACAAGCGCCAAGTAATCACCCTCGAAATCCGGCCCTGGCGCATACACCGTTCCCGCCGAATTAAAATCCTTGAAGAAATTTTCGAGGTCCGGATCTTTGAAATAAAACATGGTGTCTTTCTCGGTAAGCCATTGACCTGCGGCCCGGAGCAATTGCTGCTTTCTTGTGTCATCAAAAGCCGCAATCTGCGCCATAAGCTCCGAAGATAATTCCCGCAAGATGTTTTTGGGGTACGTCGCCTGCACCGCCTGGCCCAATTGCACCTGCCTTTGAATTTCCACAAGAAAATTATTTTCGTCGAGCGTTACGCGCGCATCTTTGATGATAACCGGGCCGGTAAGATGAAGCAGGTCGCCGATGATCTTCGGCGAAACGGCAATCGCCGCATCAAAGGTTGTCGAGGAACTCGTGCTGAGCGTAGTCGAAGCGGCGCCGTAGAGTTTTGAGGCTTCGATAAGCTTTGTCACCTCCGCCGCTGATTTGCTCCAGTCAAAAAACCAGTTCGCATCGGCGGCCCGAAGGCGCGATACTTCCGCCTGGAGCGGCTGAGGCGGAATGACTTTCAAATCCAATAATCGGTCGGCGTCGTTTATATCGTGGACCTCTATGCTTGCGACGCTTGCTTTATCAAGCACGATGTCGGCATAGCTCCCGAGAAACCCTCCGGCTGGCCGGATCTCCGAAGGATTTTGGAACAACACGAGAATATGCCGGGGCGAATCAGATTTGAGCCACGGAATTAAAATAGCGAGAAATTTTTGTAATTTTGCAAGGCTAAGGCGCAACGGCAGATACGCATCGTTTATCGAACTCGAAGAAATGGTCTGCAACCGTGAAACTCCCGAGGAAAGGGCGTCGCTTTGGGTCGAGAGGTCCCCGAGTATTCTCTCCGTATTCTCAAGGTGCGCGATAAGCGCGTCCCCCTTTTTTTCGCCGAGCGCACCCAAAAGATTGTTCTTAAAAAATGCCATCTCCTGCGTCAGTTCGGCGCTCTCAGCGGTCAATTTTTGAAATCCCAGAACGAGCCCTTTCGTGCCTTCGAAGAGCAACCCGAAATGCGAGAGAAATCCTCCAAACGTGAGGTTGAGGTCGTTATTGGCCGCGGAAAATTTTTGTCCGGCCGATTGCGGATCGAGGTTCTTCAGGTCAAGAACTCCCGATTGAAACGTATCGATATTTTTTTGAACCGACTGCGAAAAACGGTTCGTAAGCGAAACATACATAAAATATCCGAAAGAAACCACGAACATGAGGACGAGTACGAGTATTCCCCAGACGATTCCCCTGGGAAATGTTCCTTGTTTCTCGGGGCGAAATGGGGGCAGTTTTTTTTCCTGAGCGATTCTTTTTACCATTTCGGATTGGGCGTCGCGCGCCGGCACCCCCCGGAACGGCGCAGTGCTCTCTCCCCGCGACTGAATTGCATCGACGATTTTCGGCTGTTGTTTTTCGATTGGCGGTTCGTCCATAGAATTGAAATGGGTTCAGTTAAAATTTTAACCCTCAAAGTTCCAAACTCAAAATTGACCCCTGACTTATTCCCTGCTAGGCTGGTTTTAGCTAGCTTTCCATTTTCTTCAAGGAAAAAACGATGGAATTCCAAAAACTTTACCTTGACTGCGGCGCACGGCTTTATGTGTGCGAGATGCCGCATGTAAACAGCGTCTCGAGCGGAATCCTCGTGCATGCCGGAACGAGAGATGAAATTCTCTTTCCGGGAAAAGACGGCCTTGCGCATATAAACGAACATGCGGTATTTCTCGGAAACGAAGAATTTCCCACAAGCGAGAAAATGGCCCGATACATTGAGAAGTTGGGTGGAATCTGTCAGGGCGAAACGTCCAAGGAAACAACGTTATTTTGGAACAAAGCCCTTGCAGAAGACTTCGCGCCCAGCGCGACCCATCTTTACCACCTGGTAACCACCCCCACATACCCTGCAGAATTACTCGAGGTCGAACTCCAGGATGTCGTCCAAGAAATAAAAGGATACAACGACATCCCGGAAGATCTCGCCGGGAGACTCTTCGAAAAGACCGCCTATGAAAACCATCCTCTCGCAAAGGAAATCCTGGGAACAGAAGATACCGTTTCCTTGTTGACGCGAGACGACCTTCTCCGGTGGCACGAAACGTTCTGCTACCCCGCAAATTTCGATTTTATAGTTGCCGGAAATATAAAAACCGAGGCAGCTTTTCGTGAATTCAATGAAATTTTCATCGAGCGCGAAGCACGCGGGCCACATCTTCGTCTACCAAGCGAACCAGTCCTAAATAAAAGGCGCACGGTAATCCTTGAAAGGAACGTCTCACAGGTGCACTTATGCATGGGGGCTACAACCGGCGGGAGCTGTGCCCGAGAATCGCGCGCACTCAGAATTTTCAAATTCATGATCGGCGACGGCATGTCCGCCCCTCTTTTCCAGGGAACGAGGGGAATACAAGGCCTTTGTTATCTGGCACAGATCAACCTTGAGCCGCACAGCGATTATGGGAAGTTTTACGTGTATGCCGCGACCGATCCGAAGCAATTTCGGGAGACGCGAAGCGTTGTGCTCGAATGCCTCACGGAATATACTCGCGATAAAGATCTTTTCGCGGGTGCGAAAAAAACACTCAAGCGAAAAATCGAGATGGGAGTCGAAAGTTCGGAGGATACCCTGCAAATGGCCGTGGGTAAAATCGCATACTACGGCGACGTAAAACGTCAGGATACATACCTGCAAGAAATCGAGAGCATTGAACTCGAAGAAGTCACCGAAGCCGTGGAGCGATGCCTTAATCCTGAAACCCTGACCGAAACATATCTGATCCCCGAGGGTTTCGACATCGCAAAATAAAAACGAATCTCATTTTTCATCGAGTATTCACTTTCAAAACCCCGCCCTTACTGGCGGGGTTTTTATCATCCGCGTTCGGACTTCGTTTTGTTAAAAACCCATCTCAATAATATGCTTCAAGCCGCGTTTTCAGATATTTTCTCCGCTCCGCAAGGCGCGACAAGGAAGGTGTAGTCTCTGGCTACTCCGACGAAATCGCAACGCAACGGAGCGGGAAAATAGCGAAAACCATTCGGGATACGGCCAATTTCACCCGAACGCTGCGTCGCTTCGGACTCGGAGTGCCCACGGGGCACACCCTCATCCTAGCTTCTTGCGTCGGGCGAAATTGACTCGTATCGCGGCCGAAGATATTATTGAGATGGGTTCTATCAACTCACATGGACTTCTTCCGAAAATTTTCTTCCTACGCCGCGATCTGGACGCTCGCGTTGATTTGCGTGGTTTCGTTCTCATTGATGCTCTGGACGGCCCTCGGCGATGCGGCGATCACCGATGAAATCGCCCACATCCCTGCAGGGTACGGCTACGTGCACAATCTCGACTACCGCCTGAATCCCGAACATCCGCCGGTCGTCAAGGCCCTGGCCGCCTTTCCGCTTTTATTTCTCAATCCTAATTTCCCCACGGATGATTCCGCCTGGACAACGGAGATAAACGGACAATGGAATATGGGCGGAAAATTTTTATATGGCTCAGGAAATGACGCGAATCAAATCCTCCGCGTGGCCCGTATCGCCCCCATCCTCCTCACCATCCTTCTTGTCATCCTGATTTATTTATGGTCGCGGGAACTTTTGGGCGAGTGGTGGGCGCTTCTTCCGGCCTTTCTCTTCGCCCTGTCCCCCACCGTGCTTGCCCACGGACACTACGTAACGACCGATGTCGGGGCGGCGTTCGGCGTCATTTTTGCCGCATATTATTTTTTGAAGTTTCTCCATCATCCCTCGCGGCGAAGCTTGATCTATGCCGGCCTCGCATTCGGAATCGCGGAGATTATGAAGTTTTCGACCGCGCTTCTCGTGCCCGACTTCGCGATCCTCATCGTTATCTTTTATTGCGCCGACGTATTGAGGAACGATATAGGCCCTAAATTCATAGCCCTCCTCAAAGCGCTCGCGCGCGCAGTCAAGCACCTTTTGGTGATATTCGCCCTGGGATATCTTCTCGTCGTCTATCCGGTCTACTTTCTCTTCACGGTGAACTATCCGATTGCGAGGCAAGCTTCCGACACTGCGTATATGTTGAGCTCATTCGCGCACGGACCGACGCCCGCGGGCGCCGTCTGCAATCCTACGCGCTGTCTCGCCGATTTGAATATTTGGATGTCGCGGCACGAACTCACGCGGCCCCTCGCCCATTATATGCTCGGAATCCTCATGGTGATCCAGCGCTCGGCCGGCGGAAATACCGATTATTTCATGGGCCAGGTTACGAA
>JBGPES010000047.1:0-6590 GCA_041482935.1 Minisyncoccia bacterium
CGCCTCCGCCACCCCCGCCACCCCCTCCGCCGCCTCCCCCACCACCGCCGCCATTCCCCGGCGGAGGAGGAGGCGGCAATGCCGCCGCCTCGGAAAATGCAACGGGAAAATCGGCTTGATTCGCATTACCGTAAACGTCCGCACAACGGACATTGAACGTATAGTCCGTGGCGTCGGCAGGGGTCGACACAACGACGGTCTGGAACGTGTCGCCGGTCGTCGTGAACAAATTCGCCATCGCATTATAGGCTACGCCGGAACTTGTGGCATAACGACATTTCGCAGGCTCGTCGGTATTCAAAGAGATCTCGACGAAACGGATCCCGCCGGGAATCGTGCCGCTCGGCAACGGATTCGAAAGAACCGGCGGCGAGAAATCGAATGTATTCGCTTCCATCGCAACCGGAGCAACGATCGCGACCATCGCCGCTCCCTCGTTGATCTTCACCCCCACGGCATTCTGCGTCTCGATCTTTATCTGATACGACGCCGTCGAAGTGGGATTCACCACCTGAACCGTTCCCGTGGCGCCGAAAACGGCATTGAGGCCGATGCTCACTCTTATAAACTGGCCCGCCGAAATTCCCGTCGTCGAATTCAGTTTAATAGTCATCGAACCGCCGTTTCCCGAAACAACGGAAACGCCGTCGTTCGCCGGGGACGCGGAAGAAGCGAGTACCCTGTCCGAAAACGGGCCGCCAAACGCGCCGGACGTTCCAAGATCGACGCTTCCGTAATCAAGCGTCGCCGGGATCGTGAACGCGGAAGCCGGCGTTATCAAAATATTTCCCGAGGGTGGGACCGCGCTCGGAACCTGAAATGTAATCGTATGGTCGGCCGACACGCTCGGATTCGAAGTTGAAATCATGTCGCTTATGAAAAGCAGCGTGGGCGAAGCCTCGCTTTTTCCGGGAAACATAATGGCGCACCCGAGGATGATCGCGATCGCCGCCGCATAAAAATGAACTCTCGCCGCCTTAGTGTGGCGGGAGTTCATCCCCGCGTCCACCGAAAGTGGATCTGCCTCGGGTGGAAAGGCGGGGATCCGCACTGCGGCACTCTTTCTCATAAACTGGTTTTCAGACATGCTCAACTGGCGCGTTTACATTCTTGCGCGCCCGATAGTCGAGATAGAAATTAAGCAGGACGAGGAAAAAGAGCGTGGCGCCACCCCATGCGGTATAGTCGAACATTTTTAAGTCGCCTTCGTTGCGCAAAAATTGGAGGGTGAGCGACCCGCCGTTAAGTGCCGCTTCCTTGGCGTTCAACGCCTGCTCCTTTGCCGCGAGCTGTTCGGCGAGCGTATTGTAGGGATTCGGGACCACACCGACGTTAATTCCCACTGATCCCACCTGTGCCAAAAGGAATTCTCCCATCTCGGGATGGTTTTGATACGCCAAGGTGAGCGACGCCCCGAAAAGCACGAGTATGAAGAAGAGGGCGGAAAGCCTGAAGTGGTGCATATCACTATTATATAATCACTGGGAGAAAAAATGCACTGCCGCCGTTTTCGGCGGTAGTGCATCCTCGCGGAGGCGAGGATCCATGCTTCCGAAGCATTTACCTCAAAAGCGCGGATCACTGCCTATCGGCAGGCAGGCCCGCCTTCGCGGGGATAACAAATAAAAAGAGGCGGAGCGCAAAAATTCTAGCTAAAAAGCACGAACAGGATCACAAGGAGAACCAAACTGAATACGATAAAGCCGAGGGTAACGAAAAGCAATTTGGACGGGGCCGAGCGTGCGCCCGAAGGATCCACCTTGCCGGCACCGCGCTGAAGTTCCCGGAGTTTTTTTGCGATGTACGCCCGTATGCCGAAGTAAAATGCGAGAATCACGGCAAGAATTCCGAAGAACACCGGCAAAATCACGTTCAGCGGAAAGACCCAGAAGGAGATGGTCTGGTAGATCGTTTTGTTGCCATTCTCGCCATAGAGCCACGCCTCCGTCGCCTGATACCTGCCGAACGTGAATCCTTCAGGCGCCCATTGCGCCGAAAAACTTCTTTGGCTCTTCGGATAAATACCGGATGCGGAATCGTTGATGGTGGACGAAAAAACTTTTTTGCCGAACATATTTACGATCTCAAGCAGGCCGTGCGGCTTCAAGAGCACATTCCCGAGATTTTCAATTTTTGTTGAAAAATTCACTATCGGCACGCCATAAATGCTTTTATCGGTGCTGAACTCGCGGATTCGGGCATCTTCAACAACTTCGCCGGCAACCCGAAGATCGATGATCGGACCGATCTCAAGACCCACACCCGTACCGGTATTCGTCGGCTTCTTGGCTTCAAGAGAAAGAAAAACCGCGCCAAAGTGTCCGCCCGGAGCAGCATCCTTCGGTACCTTGATCGAGAACGGCACATCCTTCGACGCTCCGCCCGCAACCACAACAGAAGGCTGGCCGAAACTCACCCATGCACTCATGCCGTAGATGTCATCGGTACCGGACGCGAACACCGGCTGGCCGCCGTCCCCCGTACCGGAAATATCTCTTGCAAGAAGATAAAAAGTTTTGGGCTGCTGGTCCTGATTCGTAACCTTAATCGTTTCGTTCAGTGTCTGGCCCGGATTTACGTTCTCATCAATCTGTGCCGGCTCAATCTTTACGCTCAACTGCTGTTGGGCCAAGACAATCCCGCTCGCACCGAGAACGGCGAGAATGGATATGGTTGCAAGAGAAACCTTGTGGCGGAAAAACATGTGTTTACTATATCATTAGAGCAAAACTTCCCGCAAGTGCAGGAAGTTTTGCTAAGAAATCAATGCGTTAATGGTTAGAATACGGGGGTTGCGACGTACGTCAGAGTATTCGTGTAATCGTTTGCCGCGGCTTGCAATGCTCCGATCTGGATCCTGAAGGCGACCTCAGCCAACCCGATATTCTGCGTCGTTCCGTCGCTTGTGCCCGTGGCTGAAAATACCTGCCGCGATGACGTGCTCTGGAAATTACCGGCAAATAATGATCCGCTAAACTCACCGCTATTCAAGTCCGCATCATTACTCGTAACCCCGATATGGCCATAGGTACGACTTACGTTAAGCGTGCTTGATGGCGATGTCCATGCGGTTGGCGTCGCAACTGCTTCTCCGTTTTGGAAAAGATGGATGCTCGCGCCGTTCCCAGAAATAAGGTCTTGGTTCTCGACGACGGTTACCGCAAATCCGTTTTTCGCGTTCGTTGCCACATTCAATTGCTGACCCATCGTAACCGGAGAGGTTATGGGCAGAGTGCCGAAATTCAACGCCGTCGCGGTAGAAGCGAGCGTTGTGGTTACGCCATTGATCGCAGTTCCCGTAACGACGCCCGCAATAGTGAACGTCAAGCTGGTATTGACCGATGCGGTTACTACGACGTTGCTGATGATCGCAACCATCGTATCGGCGGCATTCGCTTGTGTTCCCGCGATTCGAATTACATAAGAGCCAGTCGCTCCAGGATTTTGAATCCTATTATTATTAATCGCGATATCCGCAGTTCCGGCGTTTATCTTGTTGCCGGAGCACACCGTAAATTTAAGCGAACTCGTGGTCGCCGCAAGCGTTACATTATTTACAGTACCAGCGCAGGAAACAACCACCGTTGCCGAAGCGCTCCCCGTCCAAGCAATGTCCGTGGAAGTAACGCTTTGAATACTGCTGCTCGGGAAAGCAAACGTATTGGGATCAAAGAAAATTTCTACCGTTTGCAGCGCAACCGTAGCGGTAGCATTTGTATACGCGATAGTATGATTTGAAGTGGAAGACGGATTCGAATTCGACAGCGTGTCGCTTACGGTGGTTAAGTTCGCCGCTTTTGCCGGACGCACAAAAATGCCGAAGCCGATTGACCAGGCAAGAATCGTGATAATTAACGACCAGGCCAGGTACTCGACGAACTCTCTCTTATTCATAGTTAGCTCATTCATATCATTCATTTTATCATTTCTACCGCACTAACAAGCCCCACTTATCCACAGGCAAAATGTCAACCTCAATCCGGAGGCATGGGAAGCTCTAAAAATCATTTTATGCTTGATTTTCCTTGCGAAAAGGAAATCCAGGGGTTATCCCCGGGGAAAGAGCTATCGGTTATTGGCCCGGCGGCAATGCAGGAACATTTTCACTACCCGTCGTAATTTCAATGGTTCGGCCATTCTTGAATGCCTGCCAAAAATAGACTGCATACCATAGCGCGGCGACAATCAACACCGATACGAGCACCGCGAAGAACCACTTATATTTTCTGATCAGGAATATTCTTTCCAGTTTCAGGGTTTTCTTTTCCTTGGCCGGTGGCGTCTCCTTTTTTTCCCGTAACGCCCGAAGATCGAGCGTGGCCCCTGCCTCGAAGGCCGATCGTATTTCCGATCGGGTCGGCATCCGGCGCCGAGAATCATCTTCTCTTCCCGACCGCCCGTGAACCGCGGCAAGCGTCCGGCGGACATACCACTTTACTATAAATACGATGAAGAAGATAAGCGTCGCCGATCCGCCCAAAATCCCCGACACCTCCCAGACGGGAATAACCCAGAATGAAACCGCGCGAAACACGTTCTGGCGGCTTGTGTCTCCGTACGTCAGGGTAACCGTTGCCGTGTAACGCCCGAGACCCGACAAACCGCTTTCCCCTTTCCAGGAAAAATCATATCTTCGAATACTGTCCGGCAAAACATTTCCGAATTCATTGTCGTTGTTCACGAGAATCTGGCCGACCTGTTTTCCCCACATATCGTGGATCGCGATATTCCCCTCGGGATGAAGATGTACGTTGCCTTTATTTTCGAAACGCACGGTAAAGTGCGCATTTGGATCCGAATAAAATGTGCTATCCGTTGAAAATTCCCTGATGTCTCCCTGCTCATGCACGTCGCCCGACACGCGCACAAAAAAGAGGGATGAGATGTAGCTTGAAACCTTGAGTCCGGAACCCTGCGCCGGATCGGCCGGTTGCGTTCCTACGAGGATCGCCGCGTAATGGCCGCCGGGCGAGGCGTCATTCGGAACTTGCAGGGAAAAAGAAATATCCCGGCTTTGGCCTTTGGGCACCGTGAAATGCGATCCGCCCGTGAGCTTGATCCATGACGCGAGAGAGTTCGAAGCATCGCCATTCGCGGATACCGGCACAAAACGCCCATGCCCCTCTTCTCCCACCGATGCGAAATCCATTACCGTTACGTAAACGGGGAGATCCCCCGGATTCGTATTCACCACCTTGATGGAACTCGCCCAAAATTCTCCGGGCGAAACGTTCAGCTCGAAAAACGGCGGCGTGATGGTAAGCGTGATGGCGTTCTGCGCATGCGTGAGCGGCACGAAAAGAAAAAAGGCTGTGGCGACTATCGTAAAAAGTATTTTGAATTTTTCCTTCATAGCACTGTATTGCTTCTTAGCTTCTTAGCTTCATGCTCTTTTCCTGGCGGGTGCCGCAGATCGACAACATGCGGAGAGTGGCCGTCCGCAAGAAAGACGTGCGCAGGCTCATTGCTTATCGGATGATGGGCATGGGCCAAAACGGTAGCGCGCGCATAGCGGCGATGGAGCCATAAGGCGAGTCCCATGCATACTATAAATAGCGTCATAACGATACCCGCCACCTTCTGCCACGGCAGAACCCAGAAGAACACCGTATCCTGGATGCGTGGCGCGCTTTCATTGCCGTAGCTTAAAGAAAGAAGCGCGCGATATTGGCCGAAACCGCTCCCCATATTCCATGCATCAAAAAAACTCTTAAGCGCCCCGGGGTCGACCGCGGATGCTCCCTGGTTCGCGGGAATTGCCGCTACCTCCTTTCCTCGGTTGTCATAAATGAATATTTTTCCCTGCGGCGTTTCCGCGCGATTGCCGGAATTTTGAAGTTGATAGGTAAACGATGCCGGCAATCCCCAAAAGAAATTTTTATCGGCCGCGAATTTCTTCAACTGCACGTTCTCTTGTATATCTTCCTGAACCTCCATATTCACGGCGGCAGAGGGCGCGGAGGCGAGATGCTGTTCGGCTTCGTAGCGCGTCGGTCCCTCGGGAAAGGCAACTATTGCGTGATAGGTGCCGAACTTCGCCGTAAGATCGACCCGTATCTGAAGCGGGATCGTTCTCGATTCGCTGGGCGAGAGAATAATCGCCGCCCGTGAAAACAAGATCCAATTCGCAAGCGATGCGGAAAGATCGGCGACCGATTGATCGATGAACGATTCGCTCCCATTCTGCGCCTGCACGTTGTCCACCACCGGATAGAGACTCACCTGCCGCGCTTCCAGATTTTTGATCGTGATCGCTTCGTCAATAATATCCCGCGCCTTGGCTTTGTAATCGAGGATCGCGGGCGTGAGAGCGAGGGACGCGGCATGCACGGAAGTTATGAGGTGAAAAGTGAAAAGTAGAAAGTGGAACGCGAAGAAGAAAAACAGGAAGATTCCTTGTTTTCGCTGCATATAATATTTTACTCTCGCCTGTTGCATGTGTTTTATTTCATTCAACTTTCAACTTTATAACTTTCTACTTCAAAAGACCGGCACCACTATATAATTGAGCGAGCTTTGATAATCTCCGACATCCTGATTATCCCGCGCGAGCACCCGCAACACCACGTCAGTCGACCTCGCCGCAACCG
>JBGPES010000048.1:0-6574 GCA_041482935.1 Minisyncoccia bacterium
AAAAGAGTCAAAAATCTCAAAGATTTTTCGTAAAGCGGATGAGTACGAAACCCCTCGCTATCTCGCAGAGACATTAAAACCTCTTACGAGCGATGCTGATCCATCGCGAGTTTCCGCAATGGCACTTACGGCAATTCGCTGGGTCGCCGCCATGGATTATTACCATGAAACCGGCGATGCGGATTATGATGCGATAGCAAAGGAACAAAGACGGGCCCCTCGACGGTTTCCTGACGGAACCTCAGAAAGCGGAGTTTAAATCGCTGGAACAAAACATCGTAGATCCCTATTGGAGTTATGAGGCGGGCATCAAAAAACAAATTCTCGCGGGCTATGCGTTTTCGAACCGGGAGGTCGAAGAATCAATCATGCGGCGTTCCAGCGATTCACTACTGTACGGAGCTCTGACGGGCTATGAATATCCTGTGCCTCGGGAAATTATAGAAGTTCTCCATGTGCGGCAGGCGCTGGAGGATATCGAAGACTGTGTGGAAGATTACGAAGAAGACCTCGAAGCATTAGAGCCGAACATCTTTTTCCTCTATTTCTTGAGCAATAACCTCCCTCGAAATCTTTGGCCAAAAGATTTTACATCCGCCAAAGAGGTTATCAATCGAAGCAGAATTCTTCCCCGCGTTACGTCCTTCATAAAACGCTCCTATGAAAGTGCGAAAAATATACCATCGCTAAAAAACTATCCTGATCTTGAGAAAAATCTTGATATGCAGTACGAATCCATTGTGCGCACATTGAGCGACAACAAAGACTCCTGACCGACCCGCCTCAAACGGCTCCAATTCAAGAACGTTGCAATGGCTTGCCGGGAATCGGTTCTAGGCCGAGACACGCGCGGGCGAGAGATCTATTCAGTAAGCTGAGAAAGGTTTAACATATTCTAAACAACGTACCCCATCTTCACATGCCATACAAAGCAACGACGCAAACCCTTGAGTACCGGACCCGCCATCGTCTGGAGTTTATGAATATCACGAAAGATGTTGAAAAATTCGTTCAGGGATCGGGCATAAAGAACGGCACGCTTACCCTCCAAACTCATCATACTACCTGCGGTTTGTGGGTGAACGAGGACGAGAAGAACCTTATTGGACCACACGAGTCGCTTGGCTATGTACCGGATCTGAAACGGGTTCTCGACCGCTTTGCGGATCCGGGAGAAGAATATCATCACAACGATATCCATGACGCAAAAAACCCAAATGGCAAACGGCAGACCCATCTGTGTCCGCCGGACGAAAGCGGAGTAATTCAAGAGTGCATCAACGGTCACGCGCATGCTCACAACATGATTCTCCCCAGTTATCTCACGCTTATTATCGAAAACGGAAAGGTGGTCCGGGGAACGTGGCAGGAAATTCTTTTGGTTGAACTCGATCACGACCGCCGCCGAAAGGTAACTTTGCTTGCACAGGGGGAGGCATAGAATTTATCTCAAAAGTATGTTTCAATAAATACATGTCCAAAAAGTTTTATATCGCGGGAGCGGTAGTCGTAGCGGCGCTTCTTGTCGGCGGAATTTTCGTGTTTATGCAAGGAGCAACGAATACTCCGAGCGCTCCTCCGCCCGCGCCGGGCCCGATTTCAAACCCGCCAACTCCTCCGGCTCCGGCCCCAATGACTCCGCCGACTCCGACTTCGGTTACACCAACCCCAAACCCCATAACTTCTCCGGTTCCGCCTCCGGCACCTACGCCAGCTCCAAAGAACCCGGCGGTTATCACCTATACCGATTCGGGATTCAGTCCGGGAACGCTTACCGTGAAAGCCGGCGCGAAGGTAACTTTTGAGAATAAAAGCAGTGAGCCTTTCTGGCCCGCTTCGAATCCTCATCCGGTGCACACTGGCTATCCCACGACGGGCGGCTGTACCGGGAGTACGTTTGATGCGTGCAAAGGATTGCAGCCCGGCGATTCATGGTCGTTCACCTTTAACGTTGTCGGCCAATGGGGATATCACGATCATCTGAATCCCGGACAGCGGGGGACGGTTATCGTAAATTAGCTCGTAAGCTCTAGAGCCCTGCCTGTCGTCAGGCAGGGGCGAAATCGAAACGATTTCGCCGTTTAGCTCTTTAGCCAATCAACCGCCTTTTGTCCCGGTTCTTCTCCGCGTCATCCTCGCGGAGGCGAGGATCTATGCTCTCAAATCTTTCGTCGTTTTATGGTTGCTGCGTGCTAAAAAATCTGATAGATTATACGAGAAGATCGCCACCTTAGCTCAGCTGGTAGAGCAGTGCTTTCGTAAAGCAAAGGTCCCCGGTTCAAATCCGGGAGGTGGCTCCAAGACAAAAACGGCGCGGAGCCGATTTTCTCTTGGAGCCTTCGGATTTGCCCGGAGGGCAAATCCGTGAGCTCTCGCAGCCCTTGGAGCGAAGCGACGTAGGGCTGCGTAGTCCCGAACTCCGCCGACTCGGCGGAGTTCGGGGGTGGCTCTGAATAATAAAAGAACTGTCCTTGTGTGGACAGTTTTTTTATTATTGCGCCTTTCGGATTTGAACTGGGGAGGAGAAAGATTATTTTTTCTTTTTCCGAGCCTCTTTTTCTTTTTGTTGCGCTTCGGTTCTGAATTTGTGCGCGTAAAAACGGGCCATTTCCTCGATCGTTTCCTGCGGCCAATTCTTGTTCCACTCGCGATTTTGTCGCTCGGCAATGGCAAGCCCCTTCTTATAAGCCTCGTCGGGGGCCTTTACTATCAAGTTGTATGCTTCGTCAAAAATATCGCCTTCATCGTTAACGATCTCTCCGGTTGTTTCATCCTTATGAAACCCGGGTGCCAAACAACCCTCATCACCAGGCTTAGGATGTTCCGGCTGAAATAACGATTCTTTAAAGTACTTGCCTTCACGATTTTTTGCCATATATTTCATAGTTTGATACTATCTCTAAAATGGACATAAAACAAGAACTACAAGAACTCGAAGCTGAAGCCCGCCGACTGGGCGGGCGTCTTTGACGTCGCGGCTAAAGAGGCCGAGGTAAAGAGATTGGAAGCAGCGATGTCCGACGCTTCATTTTGGATCGATCGCGCCGCGGCCGATGAAAAGATAAAAACGCACGGCGAACTAAAAAATATCGTCGATATTTTCCACGATATCGAAACTGGCATCGCCGAGCTGAAGGCGAGTTTCGACGAAAATAAATTCTTTGCCGTAAAAAAGAAATTCCGCGAGCTGGAACTCACGCAATTATTCCAGGGGAAATACGATAGGCAGGCGGCGATACTTTCGGTCTATCCGGGTGCGGGAGGCGACGATGCTGAAGATTGGGCGCGAATGCTCTTCGAAATGTTCGAGCATTACGCGGCGCAGAAGGGTTGGAAGGTCAAGCAAATGGACGATAGCCCGCGTTCGCGTACGATCGAGATCAAGGGTCAATACGCCTATGGATATTTGAAGCATGAATCCGGTGTGCATCGGCTCGTGCGCATTTCGCCGTTTTCCGCGAAGCAGTTGCGGCATACCTCGTTCGCGCTCGTTGAGATCGTTCCCGATCTGCCGGCGCTCGAAGAATCGAAAATGCAGATTCCCGAAGCTGATTTGCGGTTCGAGTTTTCGCGTTCCGGCGGCCCCGGAGGGCAGAACGTGAATAAAGTGGAAACTGCCGTCCGCATCGTGCATCTGCCGACCGGACTCGCTGTCAGTTCGCGCGCCGAACGATCGCAGGTACAGAACCGCGAGAATGCTTTGAAGTTTTTGAAAGCGAAAATTTTTCGGCTCATGGAAAAAAACCAGGTGCAGGAACTGGGCGCCCTGCGGACCAAAGTGAAGCCGGAATGGGCGAATCAGATCCGTTCTTATTTTTTGCATCCCTACCAGCTCGTGAAGGACCACCGGACGGAAGTTGAAACAAGCCAGGCGGAAAAAGTATTGGCGGGAGATTTGGATTTGTTCATCGAGGCGGAGATCGAAAAGCTATAATACAGTCATGGGAGAAAAATTCAAAACCAAATTCGAGAAAGTCACAGGGGGGACGGAAAAACAAAAAGACGAAGCGCGCGAACAACTCCAGGGATTACTTGAAAATGCCGGAGAGGATATTCCGAAAAAATATGAAATTCCGAAAACGAAAAAAGACATCGAGCTGATCCGAAGGACGGAGAACGAGGTGTGTGATATGGCCCGTGCGTATGGCGCATCGCCGAATCCGCTGCCGCTCGAAAAGATTCATATCGTCCCGAATGAAAAAATACACGAGGCGGGCGGTGAGGAGTTCGGTGCAGGGTGGCACGCTCCCTTGGAGCAGTATGTTGTCGTCGCGAGTAGCGGCGCAGAAGCCAGAGTTTGGAAATATGAATAAAATTAAGCGTTGGCTGGAGCAAGCGCATTTGCTGTTTCCCGATCAGAAGGAAATGAACGAAGAGAATCTGGCGCTCCTGCCATATCTGCATGCTGTGTACGGCGCCGATGAGGCTATCAGGGTTTTGGAAAGCGGGGACGACAATCGTTTCAAGCTGGAATTTTTAGCCGGATTTTTGGATAAGGCGGAAAAAAGCGAATCGCTCGTCAGGACAGACAGGATTTCCGAGCTCGAGGAGTTCTATAAACTCTTGGACAGTCTCGTCGGGCGCGGCGTGTATCGCAATGTAAACGAAGCATTCGACGCTTTCGCGCGCGCCAATTTCAGCGGAAACCTCCTGCCGCTCGGAAAACGCATCGATAGCGTATTGGGAAAAGGCGCCTTCAGAGAGATCGCGGAGAAATTTAGGGAAGAACCGGAATCCGGAAGCGGTCTGTCAGAAAATCGCAAAGTTTCGGAAAAATAAATCGAGGTTGATTCAGAACCTATCTGCGCTTGACCTGCGACACGCGCGTTGCTAGCCTGATCACAGATATTTCATAGTGCGGAGAGTTGAATGCGGATATCGCAGATAATTCGGGATGTAACACTCTTGTGTTTAACGGGCGTCATGTTTGCGGAATCATGCGCTTTCGTGAGGCGTGCCGAGGAACATCTTCCCCTATCCCGCGTGCTGCAACGGGCGAACCGAATCAGCGTGCACGACGAATCTGCCCGGGAAAGAATGGTCGGCGAATCAGTGCATAAGACTCTGTATCGCATTGAACGCATCATCGCAGTTGACGCGGATTATGTGAAACTTTTTCAACAATCCATCGTGACTGATGCTTGGGAGGAGCACGCTTTCGAACGGGCTTCAATCTATGAAGAATCCGATTTTTTGACGAGAGAGATAGGTGGGGCGGCAGCGTGCTGCCCCTTTATTTTATTTTTCGCCGAAAGTGGATCCACGTCGGGTGGATAAGCGTCTTTTTTGAGATGGGTTCCGGTACGTTGATAATGGGTTTCATTGGTGATACTATATAATCAAGGCGCTTTTGCATTGAAAAGCATATGATCATCTTTCAATCTGTTTCCAAGCTTTATAACCATTCGTCGGCTCTCGAGGATATTGATTTTGAAGTGAAGCAGGGCGAATTCGTATCGATGACCGGCAGGTCCGGCGCGGGCAAATCCACCGTTATCAAGCTTCTCATCGGGGAAGAAAAGCCGACGAAAGGCAGGATTTTTTTCAGCCAATACGAGGTGAATAAGCTTAAGGACCACGACCTCCCGGCATTCCGCCGGCATATCGGCGTTATTTTCCAGGATTTCAGGCTTCTGCCTACGAAAAATGCCTATGAAAACGTCGCTTTTGCGCTGGAAGTCGCGGGGCGTCCCCAACGGGATATCGCCGAATTGGTGCCGCAAGTTTTGGACATGGTCGGTCTCTCCGACAAGGCAAAAAATTTTCCCCATGAGCTTTCGGGCGGAGAACGGCAGAGAGTCGCGATCGCGCGGGCGATGATTCACCGGCCCGAGATCGTGATTGCGGATGAGCCGACGGGAAATCTGGATCCGTTAAATACGCACGAAATCATCAAGTTGCTCGAAAAAATCAATCAATTGGGCACCACGATCGTGCTTGCGACGCACGATAAGGAAGTAATCAATGCGCTCGAGAAACGGGTGATCACGCTCGATAAAGGCAGGATTATTCGCGACGAGGCGAAAGGAAAATACATTCTCGTTTGAGAATATAGAATACAGGATCTAGAATATAGGGAAACTCGCCCTAAATCCTAAATCCTAAATCCTAAATCCTATGTTCACGGTAATTTCAAGAATTCTTCACTACGGTTTCAAAAATTTTTGGCGCAACGGCTGGCTTTCCACGGTCACGGTCGCCATTATGGTGCTCGCGCTTCTCGTCTTCAACGGGCTCATTCTCTTCAGATATGTGGCCGATCAAGCGGCGTCTTCAATTCAGGACAAAATAGATATCAGCGCGTATTTCAAAACGAATACCTCCGAGGACCAGATCTTGAACATCAAACAATCGCTCGAGAGTCTTTCAGAGGTAAAATCAATCGAATATATTTCCCGCGACAACGCGCTCGCCGTCTTCAAGCAGAATCACGCGAACGATCCCATGATCAGTCAGGGGATCAATGAGCTGGATGTGAATCCGCTTGAGGCGTCGCTCAATATAAAGGCGAAAAACCCCGATCAATATGCCGCCATTGCAAGATATCTTGCCGGGTCCGATCTCGCGCGATATA
>JBGPES010000049.1:0-6526 GCA_041482935.1 Minisyncoccia bacterium
GGGAAATAAAAGAGCCGGCCGTTTCGGCTGGCTCCCTGGCGCTAGTGTTGCGCATCGTTGTCTTCGGTATTTCCCGAGGCGATGGCCCCGATATCCCCATGTTCCACCAAGGCATAGATTTCCTTGCCATCAATCATTTTTTGCTCGTGCAGCATAGCGACCAGTTTGTGATAGGCGCTTTCATGTTCCTGCAGAATTTTTTCCGCCGTCGCTTCGGATTCTACGACAAAATCTTTCGCAGCTTTTTCTATCGCTTGCAATCTTTCTTGGGAATACAGTTGCGTTTCCGAGTTTGCCGTCTTTCCGTAGAAAAGATCGGTGTGAGGGCCGTGATATATGGCGCCGAGGCTTGACATGCCCCATTCGCAAACCATCTGGCGGGCAAGTTCGTTGACGCGTTGAATGTCGTTTTGCGCGCCGGCGGTGAGCGTACCGCGGAACCTTCTCTCGGCGACTCTCCCGCCCATGAGCAATGCCATAGTTGCCAGAAGATATTCTTTCGTTCGAATTCGGTTTTCGTGCGGCATGGAATATAGGCCGCCGCCCGTGGCTCCGCGCGCTACCGTCGTCACTTTTTCTATGCGATCGGCGGCCCGGAGACAGGCTGCGACAATTGCATGTCCCGCTTCGTGATGTTCCGAAACTTCGATTTCTTCTTCCGCGCGTTGAGATTTTTGTTCCGGTCCCAGAAGTACCTTGTCTTTTGCGGAAACAAAGTCTCTCTTGATAATTTCTTCGCGCTTTTCTTTCGTTGCAAAAAGAGCAGCTTCGTTCACAAGGTTTCTGAGCTCTCTTCCGGAAAAACCCTGGGTTATTTCGGAAACGAAAGCGAGATCGACATCGCTTGCGAGCACCGTCTTTTTCTGTTTGCGTATGTGAATCCGCAGAATCTCTTCTCTGCCTCGCGCGTCCGACGGCGGAACGATTACGTGCCGCTCAAACCGGCTCGTGAGCGCGTCGTCGAGAATATCCGGCCTGTTCGTCGAGGCCACGAGAATAATCTCCGGAAATTTGTCGAAGCCGTCTATTTCCGTGAGAAGCGCCGTGGTAGCTTGTTCGTATTCGCGGTCGGCGCCGCCAAATCCTCCGCCGCGTTTTCTTCCTACGGCATCGATCTCATCGATATAGATAATGCAGCGCCCCGCTTCTTTGCCTTTATCCCATAAATCGCGCACCCGGCTCGCCCCGACTCCGACGTACATTTCTACGAAATCGGATCCCGCTGCTTCGAAGAAGGGGACATTGGCTTCACCGGCCATTGCTCTGGCGAGAAGAGTTTTCCCCGTACCGGGCGGACCGATAAGCAGTATGTTTTTGGGTACGTGACTGCCGAGTCGTTCAAATTCCGCGGGATTTGTCAGAAATTCTATGACATCCCCTACTTCCGCTTTGGCTTCACCAATACCGCCCACATCTTCAAAGGTTGTTTTATCCTTTAATTTCAGGAAGCGGGTTCTCCTCGGCCTCCAAAACTTCAGAGATATTTCGCCGCCCGGGCTGATGCCGGAGAAAAAGAGATATCCCCAAACGACCCCGATAAGCACGCAGGCCAACATGCGACCCACCCACCACCAATCGGTTGGCGGCGGAGGCTCGCGGAAAGAAATTTTGATACCAAGCTTTTCAAATTCTTCGAATGGCGGCTTTATGACATCGGCGTCAAAGAACGTGATGATGGTTTTTCCGTTCTTGAGTCTGCTTTTTATTTGCGTCCCCACACTAGCGATTTCTTTTATTTCGCTATCTCTCGCTTTGTGCAAAAAAGGCGTATAATCAACAATTTCCGGAGCTTCTATTTTTCCTTTTCTCTGAAAAGGATTCCAAATGAGCAAGGCGATGGGCACGGCGGCAATCAGAGAAAAGATTATCCGCAGCCTTTTTCTCTTGCTTAGCTTCTTCCACCATTTCTGCATGGCTCTTTCCTCCGATTTCGGTCATGACAACAAGCTGAACTTAGGCTAGCAAAGGAGGTACATTAATTCAAGGCCCCTGTCCCGTATGCATGAAAAGGTCGAATATCCGTAACATAGGCTGCATACATATGGGCATTTCGCTCCAGGAGTCTTTTCTTATCATTCAGCATATTTGGGCCAAATCGGCCTCTCTCCGACACGAAAGAGGCAACCCGCCCCTTCCGAACCCATCCCCTTGTTCGATTCCTACTGGCTCACAAAATACAAAAAGGGCGGTCACGAGGACCGCCCTTTTTGTATTCGCGGGCTCTCCTGGAGGATGTTCGAACCTTAAACTAGCGTGGTACGCTCCCAGTCTGTCGGAATAATGGCTTTTATTATTTTCTTTTCAAAATCCATCTGAAATACCATATCGCCCAGTTTCCATCCCGGCTTGCCGTGATCAGGGGCTCCAAGCCGGATTACGCCAGATTCTCCAAATTTTCGCTCAAGAATTCCCATCATTTTCTCCGCTCTTTTTATAAAGTTTTTCATATCGACATCGGAGTAACCGTGCTCCTTGCGCAGCATTTCGCGCTCCCGCCATCTCATACCAGGGATACGCTCGGTGACAATAATATGCACCCCGCCTTGCTCAGCCTTGGCAACGGGGCGCGTCGCCGGAAGACCACGCTTTTGCAATTCTTCAAGAATTTTAAATTCGTAAAACGGGTCGCCAGATTCTCCAACGAGTGCCTTCGTAACATTCACGCGCTTCCCCACCGTAGAAAGCTCATCGCCCTTCTCATTTTTCCAAATTGGCAGATCTTTTACTGCCGTAGGGTCTTCGCGGACCATTCCGTGTTCAAATTTTATTTCTCCCGGTTTGACATTTTCGCCCTCGCGCTCGAAATATCCCGCCGGATCGTCTAAAAATGCTTGGGGTATAAAATCACTGAATTCCACTTCAACTTCCACCTTGGGACTGGCGCTCTTTTCGAATTGTTCCATATTTTCATCCTAATCCATACGCTTGATATTAATCAATTGACCAAGCGGTTCAAGCATCCTCCACGATGCCGGAGGCCCAGGAATCGTCCTTGATTTTTGTTGATTTTACGCAGCAAACACCGAATCAAATTCAGTGCGAATATGGATATATAATGCGGGAGCTGGAGGAATCGGACCTCCGACCGCGGTTTTGGAGACCGCTATTATACCATTTAACTAAGCTCCCCTACTCCACTTGAGTTTAGTGGAGCCGGCATTTATCTTCAAGTCCGCGCACAACGATAAATTGTATATGAGGCAAGCCCGCGGACGGAAACTATTTTCCGCCAATCCTTACTTCCTTATGCGCCGTATGTTTTCGGCACCATCTGCAATACTTCTTATAATCAAGCTTCCGCTCAACCAATTTCTTGTTTTTGCTCACATAATAATTCCGCCGCTTGCAAACGGCGCACCGCAGCGCGATCAGATTGTCCGTATGTTTCGATTTAGCCATGTTTAATAAGATATCACAGAATCGTTTCGAAATCAACTTATCCCCTCTATTCTCTAATTCGCGCGAATAGGAGAATGGGACAACACAAAGCTACTCTTTGCGCTATCTGCGCCGAAATAAAATTTTGAGCCGTTGGCTGGAATTGTTCCCGATTTCTGCGTGAGAGCTCGAGCGCGTAGAAATCGCAATGCCACCACTGGGGCGGCAATCGGGAACCGGTGAAATTCCGGCGATCTCCTTGAGCCGTTGGCCGGAATTGAACCGGCGACCTACTCCTTCATTTCATACCCCAACTTCGCAACGCTTATATGAGGATTAGACTGTATCTTGAGCATGCCTTTCGGCGAAGCTCCCCTTGTCAGTCGTTCGAGCGCCTAAGGCGCTACGGTCTTGGCCATTGCTGGTTTTTAACCGTTATTCGGGATTCGTTCCGGCGTTTCCACCGGAATGGGCAAGGCCTCTTGGCCCACCATGGAGTTGCTCTACCAGCTGAGCTACAACGGCAACGTGCTGTCGATTATCCGCTTCAGTTTACTATTAGAAAAGTAAACAGTCAAAACTCCGTACTTTGATTTTTCTCGATAAGTCGCGGTACCTCGCGCGGGCGTTATGATGACCTTAAAAAATTGATCGCGCGAAATGCCGAAGGGTTTGAGCTCTTTGAGCCAGAACGTGAGCGCTTTTTCTTTTGATATATCTGAAAAAATCTGTAAACCGAACCTTAGTTTTTATTTTTTGATACCGAATAGTCGAATCAAGAATTCGACGAAGTACCTAATGATCGCCGGATTTACGTTTCCTAGGCGAATTGAGCCATCCCCGGGATTTGAACCCGGAACCTTCGCTTTACAAAAGCGTTGCTCTGCCATTGAGCTAGGATGGCAAGTTTTGCTCTACCGCCCGTCGCCTTCCACGACCCGCCGGAAGCGGAGTCTTGCCTTTGGCGGGACGAGTTGGCGAGATCCCGCTTAGCGGTGATGAGCCAAGGTGGTGTTGAATATCCAGAAGAACACGATTATTATGCCAAAAATTTTTGGATATGGCAATTTTGGGGATAAAACGACTTTCAAATTTAGAAAAAAATGATTATGATTTAGGCAATCTCTTAGAAAATATTTTCTCATCGCGCATGTCCAAATTCGTCCACCTCCACACTCACTCTCACTATTCCCTGCTCGACGGCTTAACAAAGATCGATCAACTCGTAGATCAAGTAAAAGAATTAGGGATGGATTCGGTCGCGCTCACGGACCACGGCGCGCTTTACGGAATAATCGAATTTTATAAAAAAGCGAAGAAGGCGGGCGTGAAACCGATCTTGGGAGTTGAAGCGTACGTCGCGCCCCGTGATCGCTTCAGTAAGGAATCCGGCGAACGCTACTATCATTTGATCCTTCTCGCCGAGAACGAAACGGGCTGGAAAAATCTCGTGCGGCTTGTTACGAAAGCGCATCTTGAGGGCTACTACTATAAACCGCGCGTTGATAAAGATCTCCTCCGCGAATATCACGAGGGACTCATCGCGCTCTCGGCATGTTTGGGCGGCGAGATCGGCCAATCGCTCCTTGAAAACAAACCCGAGCAGGCAGAAAAGATCGCGCTCGAATACCAGGATATTTTCGGCAAAGGAAATTATTTTCTCGAGATCCAAAAACATCCGCACATCGTCGACTCGGAAAAAATAGAGGCGTCGCTTATTTCTCTTTCGGAAAAAACCGGCATCCCGCTCGTCGCCACGCAGGACAGCCACTACCCCCGGTCCACAGATGCCGAATATCACGATATCCTTCTCGCCGTGCAGACGGGCAATAAACTTTCGGACAAAGATCGCCTGAGCATGAAGGAGGATGATTTCTCCATTCTTTCGCCGGAAGCGATGGAGAAAAAACTGGGGCATATCCCGGGAGCAATCGAGAATACGGTGAAGATCGCCGAACGCTGCAATGTCGAAATTGAACTCGGAAAAGTGCTCCTGCCCGATTTTCCGAAACCCGAGGGAAAAACCGCGAATGAATACCTTCGGGAACTCGTCGCCGAGCGCATCGGAGAAAAATTCTCGAAAGAGGAGCAGACGCCGGAAGTTCAGGCACGCCTTGAATATGAACTGGGGGTCATCACAAAAACGGGCTTCGCGGATTACTTCCTCATCGTCCAAGACCTCGTGAACTGGGCGAAGGACCACGGCATCGCCGTCGGACCGGGCCGCGGCTCCGCTGCCGGAAGCCTTGTTTCTTACATATTGAACATTACCGACATCAATCCCCTGCAATATGGACTGCTCTTTGAGCGGTTCCTGAACCCCGAGCGCGTGCAAATGCCCGATATCGACATTGATTTCTCGGACCGAAGGCGCGATGAAGTACTCGCCTATGCGCGCGAGAAATACGGCGAAGATCGGGTTGCCCGCATTATAACGTTCGGAACGATGGCCGCCCGCGCCGCGATACGCGACGCCGGACGCGCGATGGACATGAGCTATGGCTTCTGCGACCAGATCGCCAAACTCATCCCCTTCAATCCCACGCAGGGCATGCACGAAGGCTGGCTCGATATCTGCCTCAAGAACGTCGAGGACTTGCGGCGCATCTACGAAGCGAACCCGGACGCAAAGCGCTTGATCGACGCGGCGCGCCATTTGGAGGGCGTCGTGCGCCATGCATCGGTCCACGCCTGCGCGACCGTGATTTCGAAAGATCAGCTCGTCGAATACATTCCGCTGCAATTCGCGCCGCAGGAAAAAAACGATATCATCACGCAATTCGAAATGCACGCGGTGGAAGACCTGGGGCTTCTGAAAATCGACTTCCTGGGGCTCCGCAATCTCACAATCATCGAAGATGCAGTGCGGCTTATTAAAGAATTAAAGGGCGTCGACATCGATATCTCAAAAATTCCGCTGAACGACAAAAAAACGTTCGAACTTTTCCAAAAAGGCGAAATGACGGGGGTGTTCCAGTTCGAATCAAGCGGCATGCGCAGATACATGAAGGAGTTGAAACCGACGATGATCGAAGATTTGATCGCTTTGGTCGCGCTCTACCGGCCGGGCCCGATAGAACTCATCCCCACGTTCATCAAACGGAAACACGGCGAAGAAAAGATAACCTATCTCCACCCGGCGATGGAA
>JBGPES010000050.1:0-6509 GCA_041482935.1 Minisyncoccia bacterium
ATCGATATGGAAAGGATCGCGGCGGCGGCGCAAGAGAAATATGGCATTGAAATTCAAGTATACGGCTTCGATGTCGGCAGCGGGAACTCCGAGTCAAAAGATTTTCGGGATATGCCCTATTACTGGGAAAAAGGGTCTTTCGACCTGGGGAAGGGGGGGTACGCACAACTTGAAAGCAAGCTGAAGAAAGCTAAATTGATCATTGGGGACGTGCACGATACCGTGAAAAAAATATATGAAAAGCATGATCTCGCGCCGATCGGGTTTGTGTCTTTCGACCTGGGTTTTTATTTTAATACAAAAGATGCGCTGAAAATTTTTAATACCGACGATAAGAACATGTTACCAAGGGTGCTTTGCTATTTCGACGACGTAATGGGAGACGGTACCTATCACAACGATTTCACCGGAGAATTACTCGCTATCAAGGAGTTTAATGATGATCATGGTGACGAGAAAATCGCAAAAGTTAATGGTTTTTCGGGTAATCGGATCATAAAAAGTTCTTGGAACGAGGGGATTTACGCGCTACATAACTTCAAACATAAGGATTACACCCGTTTTTCTGGAACCTAATCTAAAAGAGCACGGAAAAACACTGGGCGTTGTCGTCATGAATCTTGCGAAAGCGATCGATCGATGTGCTGGGGTGAGTGGTGCCACGAAGCTCGAAAAGTATTTTTATAAACAGAATATTTTGACAAGTTGCTCTCGCCGTTGTACACTCGTCGTATAGTTTCTGAGGTAGTTCGGGCAGATTTTACAAGGGTAAGCGGGCTCATTTTCTAATCTAATGGTCATCACTAAAACCCCCTTTCGTGTTTCATTTTTTGGCGGTGGGACGGATTATCCGGCATGGGCCGATGAAAACGGAGGCGTAGTACTTTCGACCACCATCAATAAGTATTGTTACATCACCTGTCGGCATTTGCCGCCGTTTTTCGATTATAATTACAGAATCCGTTACAACGAACAGGAACACACGAAAACGATAGCAGAAATCAAGCATCCTTCCGTGCGAGAATGCCTTGCGTTCACGAATATGAATGAGAGGATCGAGATGCAGCACAATTCGGATCTGCCGGCGATGTCGGGATTGGGATCGAGTTCTTCTTTCACTGTGGGGTTTTTGAATGCGCTCAGGGCGCTCCAAGGAATTCCGGCTTCTAAAATGCAACTTGCGACTGAGGCGATCCACATCGAACAGAATGTAATCAAGGAGAATGTCGGTTCGCAGGACCAGACCGCCGCCGCTTTCGGAGGATTCAACAAGATCGAATTCGGAGCGCAGGCGGGAGGTAAAGGAAGAATTCGCGTGACACCCATCGTCGCGAATCTCGAGACGATGAAGGCACTCGAAGATCATCTCATGCTTTTTTTTACCGGTTATTCGCGTAATGCCTCAGAGATTGCTGCGGAGCAGATCCAAAACACGGGTTCAAAAGAGAAAGAGTTGCACGCGATGGCCGCGATGGTGCCCGAGGCCATGAACATATTGGCCGCTGGTCCGAGCCGTATCAACGATTTTGGAAAGCTTCTCGACGAATCTTGGAAGATAAAGCGTTCGCTTTCTTCGCGGATCACGAATCCACACATTGACGATATGTATGTCGCCGCGCGCGAAGCGGGAGCGATCGGCGGGAAATTGCTTGGTGCCGGCGGCGGGGGATTTATGCTGATCTTCGCCGCGCCGAAGGACCAGCAACGGATCAAAGAGCGACTCGGTAAATTTCTTCACGTGCCGTTTCGCTTTGAAAACGAAGGGAGCCAGGTTATTTTCAAGATCGATAATGAAATCACGAACGTATCGTAAAAAGAAACCGGAGGAGCGGGCGTTTTCGAACATTGATGTAGTTATTCTCGCAGGCGGTTTGGGAAAGAGGTTGCGGTCTGCGGTGTCCGATCGTCCCAAAGTGCTTGCGGAAATCGCGGGAAAGCCGTTTCTTGATATCCTGATCGACAATCTTCTCCAAAAGGGATTTCGGAGGATTATCTTGAGCGTCGGATATTTAGCGTATCAGATCAAAGATCGTTACGCGAAAAGAGGCATTTTATTTGCGGAAGAAGAAAGTCCGCTCGGCACCGGCGGAGGAGTGAAAAATACGGAGGCGCTCGTAGAGAGCGACCATTTTTTCGTGATGAACGGAGATTCCTGGATGCCGGAAGGAGTAGATCTGCGGGCATTGCATGATTTTCATAAAAAGAAAAATGCGTTGGCCACGGTTGTGCTTGCTCGGCCGAGGGAGGAAAAAGATTACGGCGCGGTATTCTTGGATAACGAGGGTAAGATCAGCCGTTTTAACGAAAAAACGAAAGAAGAAAACGATCACTTCCTGAATGCCGGTGTCTATCTCATGAGCAAGGAAGTTTTTCCCCGGATGCCCACCGGTCCCTTTTCCATCGAGGTGGATTTTTTCCCGGGGTTGATTGGCGATGCTTTTTATGGTTTTCCCGCGAACGGGGAAGTGGTTGATATCGGCACGCCCGAGCGGTACAAGGCGGCCCAAGAAAAGTTTTTCTCAGAAGACCGTTCAAAATAAAAATTGGCGGCACGATTTTATGCTCGATCTTACAAAAAAGAAGATATTGGTTACGGGCGGTTCCGGTTTCTTGGGTTCGCACGTGGTTCTCGGATTGAAGAAGCGCGGCATACCCAAGGAAAACATCTTTGTCCCGAGCTCCAGAGAATTCGACCTGCGCGTATGGGAAAACTGCGTGCGCGTCATGGCGGGCCAGGAAGTGGTGTTCGATCTCGCGGCGGCAACTGGCGATCTGATAACCCTCGAGCGCTCTCCCGGAACCACCTTTTACGACAACGTCATCATGGGCGTCCAGCTTATCGAATCCGCGCGCAGAGCGGGGGTGCAGAAATACATTTCCATGGGAACCGTTGCGGAATATCCGGATACTGCCCCCACCCCGTTTCGGGAAGACGATCTCTGGACCGATTTGGCCCCTCCGGCACTGCACTCCTATGGTGTGACCGGATTCACGAAAAAGGTGCTGCTTATGCAGGAGCAGGCATACAAGAAGGAATATGATTTTGACGCCATTCATCTTCTTCTTACGGGCATTTTCGGCCCTCGCGGCAAGGACAAATATTTTATGGGCGCGCTCGTGAAGCGGATACTCGCGGCAAAGCGCGAACATAAGGGATATATCGAGTTGTGGGGAACGGGTGAAGCCGTGCGCGATTTTCTCTATGTTGACGATGCAGTGGAAGGAATCCTTCTCGCCGCAGAACGATACGACTCGGCGGAACCCGTGAATTTGGGCACCGGAGTCGGTATTTCCATAAAAGAGCTGGCCGGGATCGTCGCCAAGGTCGCCAATTTCAAAGGCGAGATACGCTGGGATGCGACGAAACCGAACGGCACTATGCGCAGGATCTCAAACACCGAGCGGGCGGAGAAGGAATTCGGCTTCAAGGCGCGGACCTCCCTCGAAACAGCCGTTCGGGAAACGGTTCGCTGGTACGAAGCCCAGAAAGTTTAATACTATTTTCAATGTTCAATCTTACCGATAAAAAAATACTCGTCGCCGGCGGCAACGGCTTTTTGGGCTCACACGTTGTTGACGGGCTTGTGCGCCGCGGCGTTCCCCGAAACAACATTTCCATCCCGAGCTCCAAAGAATTCGACCTGCGCGCATGGGAGAACTGCGTGCGCGTCACGGCGGACCGGGAGGTGGTGTTCGATCTCGCGGCGGCAACCGGCGATCTCGTATTAAGGACGAAAATTCCGGGGAAACTTTTCTACGACAACGTCATCATGGGCGTCCAGCTTATCGAATCCGCGCGCAGAGCGGGGGTAGAGAAGTATATCACCATCGGGTCCGCCGTGGAGTATCCCGAACAAGCGCCTTCGCCGCTCAAAGAGAAAGATCTCTGGACTGGCTCGCAATCATCCGTGAATATTCCTTATGGATTTGGAAAGAAGGTGCTCCTTGTGCAAGGGCAGGCGTATCGTGAGCAGTTCGGATCCCACATTATTCACCTTTTGCCCACAAACACATACGGCCCTCGCGAACGCGTTTCATCGGGATATCTCATGCCATCTCTTATTCAAAGAATTATTGATGCGAAGCGAAGCGGAACGCGTTTCATCGATGCCTGGGGGACGGGCGATCCGGTGCGCGATTTTCTCTATGTTGATGATACCGTCGAGGGAATTATTTCGGCTGCAGAGCGTTACGATGAAGGCGAACCGGTAAACCTTGGCACGGGCGTGGGTGTTTCGATAAAAGAGCTCATTGCGCTCATCTCTAAATTTGTCGGATTCACGGGCGAGGTGCGCTGGGACAGGACGAAACCGAACGGCCAGATGCACCGGATCATGGATACGAGCCGCGCCAGGGAGAAATTCGGCTTCAGCGCAAAGACCTCGCTTGAAGAGGGACTCAAAAAGACGATCGAGTGGCACGTGAACAGCTCTTTAGCTCTTTAGCTCGTGAGCTCGTAAGCCACTCCATTTTGCTATCCTGGCGAAAGCCTAGAATAACGGTTTATTTTGCAGGATATAACTTGATTCATCGTCCGGAATAATTTATTCTATAGGGATTATGGCGGTTGAGAAAAAACAGCATAAACCTGCGGGGAGAAGGGTGGTATGCCGCATTTGCGGAAGCCCGAAGCTATTCCAGTTTTTGAGCTTGGGGGAGACGCCGCTTGCGGACGCGTTCGTCGAGAAAGAAGATCTGAATAAGCCCGAAGCGAAGTATCCGCTCGACGTCGCGGTCTGCGAGAATTGCGGCCTTGTGATGCTCGTGAACATCGTCCCCCCGGAAGTTCTTTTCGGCGACACCTACGCGTTCTATACCTCGGGTTCGCCGCAGGCGGTAATCCACTTCAGGAAATACGCGCATGAAATGATGGACCGTTTTTCGGAACTTGCGAAGAAGCTCACGATCGACATCGCCTCGAACGACGGCGTTCTCCTCCGTCCGCTCAAAGAAATGGGAGCGAAGGTGCTCGGCATCGAGCCCGCGAAGAATGTTGCTACAGTCGCGCAATCATCGGGCATCGATACCGTTACCGAATTTTTTAACAAGAAAACCGCCCAAAATGTTGCCGGGAAACACGGGCAAGCGGGATTGATAACCGCAAATAACGTGATCGCGCACGTAGACGACGTCGTCGATTTCGCGGAGGGCATAAAAGTTCTTCTCGATCCCAAAGGCGTTTTTGTTTTTGAGGCGCAGTATTTTCCGAATCTTCTTTTTAAGAATCAGTTCGATAACGTGTATCACGAGCATCATTCCTTTTATGCGCTCCGCCCCCTCAAGATGCTCATGGAAAAAGCGGGAATGAAAATTTTCGATGTGGAGGAGGTTGATACGCAGGGCGGTTCGATCCGGGTGTTCGCAGAGCATAAGGATGGCCCGCACGAAGTGCGTCCGGTGGTCGGGAAGATGATCCGGGACGAACTCGACATGAAGCTTGACACGACGGAGCCGTACAAGGGGCTTGCCGAGAGAGTCATAAATATCAAGAAGGAGCTGATTAAGATCCTTTCCGATCTCAAGAAGCAGGGGAAAAAGATCGTGGGCTACGGCGCTCCGGCGAAGGGGAATACGCTTCTCAACTTTTGCGGCATCAGCACGCAATACGTTGATTACATAGTCGACAAAACCTATTTCAAGCACGGAAAATTCACGCCCGGAATGCACATCCCCGTGTTCCCGATCGAAAAGATAGAAGAAGACGGTGCGCCGGATTATTATCTTCTGCTCGTTTGGAATTACGCCCCGGGTATCCTGAAACAGGAAGAAGAATACAGAAAAAAAGGAGGGAAGTTTATTATTCCGATCCCGGAACCGAGGATCGTTTAGACATAGTCCCCGCATCGTCATTCCGAGCGCACGCGAGGAATCCCTAAGTTCAATCGGTAGAGATCCTTCGCAAGGCTCAGGATGACACTAGGTCTGCGGTAAGATAAACTGTTAAGTATGAAAATCGGCATAGTTTGCGTAAATCTTTCATTTGTCGCCGGCGGTCCGCGCCTCGTTTTAGGTTTGGCGCAGTCGCTTAAAAAATCGGGGCACACCGCGATTATTTACGCGCCGGATTTCGATGCGGAGCACTACAAGGATTATGCGGCGGGCCTTGATATCCGCATCGTAAAGCCATACGCGCCCCTCATTTGGACCGGACGCCCCAAAAATATCGTGGACTGGGTGTGGCATAAGATCGAGCAGGAGCGGAGGGTGATCGACGCTTCACGGCGCATTGCCTTTGCGATGGATACCGATTTCGACATCGTGAATGTCCATGATTTCGCCTATCGCGCCGGATACTTTTATAAAAAGAAGAACCCCAAAGCACACGTCATCTGGACCGAGAACGCCCCGCCGCATGTGTATATCCCGAAGAATAATTTTTTTTTCGATCTTCTTGGCGCGATCTACAAGCTATGGAAAGAGGTATCGAGCCGGAAGTATTTCCGCGCCATCGACAAGGTGGCTGTGCTCGATTTTTTGAATAAAAAATGGGCCGAAGATCAGGGATTTAA
>JBGPES010000051.1:0-6458 GCA_041482935.1 Minisyncoccia bacterium
AAAAAAGGAGAGCCCTTAAAAAAAGCGTTCGGCCATGAATCGCCGTTCAGCTTATCCGAGGTCGGCCACGCCTTAAACCCGAAAAAGGAAGAAGAGGAGAAAAAAGAAAGGATTATCGATGAGGAAGCCGTTAAGGCGCTTGAGGCGAAAATCACGAAGCCGTTATTTCAGATAAACGTCCGCGTTGTAACCTCTGCGGGTTCAAAATTTCAGGCGGACGATATCTTGGACGGACTGCTTGCGGGTTTCGGGCAGTTCACGAGTCCCCGGCGCAACGAATTCCGCGTGGTAAGGCCCCGGAATCCCAATGCTCTTATACATCAATTCGTATTCCGCACGTTTGAAGGAGGCCAGGCCATGACGCTTTCAAGCGAAGAGATCGCGAGTTTCTACCACCTGCCTGCGTCGTCGACCGAGACGCCGAAAGTAAAATGGTTGAAGTCGAGGGAGGCCGCTCCTCCGGCGAACCTCCCCGTCAAGGGTGTTTTGATAGGAGAGAGCGTCTTTCGCGGACAGATGAAGCCCGTCTACATTACCGACGACGATCGCCGACGGCATGTCTATGTGATTGGTCAGACCGGCACCGGAAAATCGACGCTTCTCGGCAACATGTTCATTGAGGACCTGCAGCAGGGGAAGGGTTTGGCGGTCATCGATCCGCACGGCGACCTGGTGCAGAATGCTTTGGGATTCATTCCGAAAGAACGGCTTGATGACGTGATCTATTTCGATCCGGGCGATCTGGAACGTCCTTTGGGCCTCAATATGCTCGATTACAACTTTAACCGGCCGGAAGAAAAGACGTTTATCGTCAACGAAATGCAGAGCATTTTCAATAAACTGTTTTCTCAGGAAACGATGGGACCGATGTTCGAGCAATACATGCGGAACGCCTTGCTGCTTTTGATGGAAGATATGCCGAACGAACCGGCGACCTTGGTTGAAGTGCCGCGGGTGTTTACGGACGTCGAGTACCGCATGCGCAAGCTTGAGCGCATCCACAATCCGGTCGTGATCGATTTCTGGGAAAAAGAAGCGACGAAGGCGGGGGGCGAAGCATCGCTTGCGAACATGACGCCCTACATCACTTCCAAGTTCAACAATTTCATTTCGAACGATTATATGCGGCCGATCATCGGCCAGCCGAAATCGGCGTTTAATTTCCGTCAGGTGATGGACGAAGGAAAAATTTTGCTCATCAACTTGTCGAAGGGGCGCATCGGCGATATCAACGCCGGGCTCCTGGGAATGGTCTTTACCGGAAAGATTTTGATGGCGGCCTTGTCGCGCGTGGACGCGGATGTCGAGAAACGGCGCGATTTCAATCTCTATATCGACGAGTTCCAGAATTTCACGACCGACTCGATTTCCACGATTCTCTCCGAAGCCCGGAAGTATAAGCTGAACCTCACGATGGCGCACCAATTCATCGGCCAATTGGAAGAAAAAACGCGCGATGCGGTATTCGGGAACGTGGGCTCGCAGATCGTTTTCCGCGTGGGCGTACAGGACGCCGAGTTCCTGGTGAAGCAGTTCGAGCCGACGTTCAACCAGAGCGATTTGGTGAATATCGATAATTTAAACGCCTACGCGAAGATACTGATCAACGGCGAGACCTCAAAGCCCTTCAACATCAAGATCGGGACGACGTCGTGGAACGGCGGCAACCATGAACTTGCCGAAAAACTGAAAGAATATTCGCGCGTAAAGTATGGCCAAGACCGGCACGTGATCGAGGATGAAATTTATAAGAGATTGAGAGAGTGAGGAAAACAAGCTCGTCAGCTCTTTAGCTCTACAGCTCGTAAGCCATACATTGTCATCCCGGCGTAAGCGGGGATCCAGTAAATGGCAATTACGCAACTTAGCAATTAGGCAATTGAAGGATGGTCATCCTGAGCTTCGCAAAAGATCTCCTCCTTTCGTCGCCCCGGACTTGGTTCGGGATCCACGGTGTTTTAGTCGGGCAACTATTCGCTTATTCGCGCGAATAAGCGAATAGTTGACAAGCCATTATTTTTTAGAATAGGCTGTAAACAGTTGTTCAATATGCATCCTGGAGGATCGCAATGGAAAAGTATCAATTTACCGTTCAACGAGGCGACTTCGTCCGTTTGCCGAATGGCGACCTTGGCGTTGTCGCTAAGCAGGAAATCCTTTGCGCGGGCCACGTGAACGAGGTTAATGTACATCCGTTCGTGGGTGCAACCAAGAGATTTTTCGGCTGTTTGTTCGGCCGGTATCGGTTTTACGACCGCGAAATCAATCGCCTCCAAAAAGTCGGGTCAATGGTTGCCTGATGTTAGGCTCTCCCGTGGGAGAGCCTTTTTGTTAACAGCCCCCGATCGATCATTTAGTCAATCGACACTCGCCTAGGTTTTGCCCCAGCGAACTTTATTCCATATCCTTTCGTGAAAATAATATGCGGTCATAGAAATGACGGCGCCAACGAGCGCGATCTCAAGGGATTCGGATATTTTTCCCGTAAAGAGATAAGCCGTTCCCAGGGTAATCACGGTGGCGATAACGCGCCACATGACCGTTTTGGTTATCGAACGAGCCCTTGTTTCGGATGTGCTTCCCATGTTCATGTATTGCGTCCCTACGGCTCGAAGATTCTATTCCAAAGATACGAGAGTCTCTGGCGTTCCGAATCGTCGTCTACCCTTCCTATGAGTTTCCCGACTGTCTTTTGGGTTTCGGTCAATCCGACAAAACGATAATTTTTCAATTCTGATAAGACATGCTGCTCCTCTTTGCCGTGGGCATACTTTTCGAGAGCGCTAGCAAGTTCATGGCAGCGCTCGGGTGCGATAAGATCTTTTTCCTCAAAACTGCTTTCCATATGAGGAATTGTACGATGATTATTTAAATATTCCTAGTGCGCGGGAGTGGACCTGCCTACCGGCAGGTAGGCGATCTTCGAACGATTTTGTGGTGGAGTATGGGGAAATAGAAAGCCCGAATTTATCGGGCTGTACGCTGTATCCACCGATGAATACGGCGATCCAGTTGTTGCATGATCGGATCAATTATTCGATCTACGACGAAAGTATCCATTATCGCGACCATTATACTCATACCCAGTGCGAGTAAAAGTCGCATCGAATTACTCGCGTGAGACAGGATGATGAAAAATATTGGATGTATAAACCAAAACAAAAGAGCTGCTCCTGCTGCGAAAATATAAAATAACTTCCAACGATTTCTTAATGTTTTCACAATTCCCTCTTTGAGCGATATGAACTCCGAAAATCTTACCAAAAATGAAGCTGTATGTCCAACTGTGCACAGGCGTGGACGATCTTCGAACGATATTACTCGGCGTACCCGCTGAAAGGGCAAAAAAGATGTTGCAGTATGGGAATTTCTAGCGATGGCGAAGGAAAACCAGGAGCGGGCATTATATTAATCCACCTCGGACAAATACCAGATACAGTTAAAATCCCGATAACAACGAGGTAGAAGCCGATGACCCCCAAAAAATCATGATTAGGATACGGGAAATTCCTTTTCGATTCATTAACTTAACTATACCAGAAACATCCGTGCGGGGGCAGGATTCGAACGGGTTCAGACCCACTCCGCAAGTGACCAGAGCGCTCTGAAAAAGTCTTTTTCGTCGGGGAATTCCTCAAATTTCACACGAGGCGAGGCGCGACGACGGAAGAATACTCGAAGAGTATTTCGAGGAGGAGCAACAATACCGCAGGTGAAATTTGAGAAATTCAACCGAAAAGGGACTTTTTCAGAGCGCTCATAAACGGCATGATTGAGGAAAGATATTTCAGTTCCACGAGTTTTTCGAATGTCCACCCAAGCAAGCCGGAGAAAACGAACGGACCTAACTTTGCGACCGCCCAGCTCCCGCCCGCTACGATGATGTACGGATACTCTTTGGGAACATAACTCGTGAGTTGCGGCTTATAGCCCGGGATTTCCGCGGTTTTTATTTGCTCGATAAGATTATGGGCGGCGATTCCTCCTTCGAGGATGGCGATATGCGCGACCGCCGGAACGGGCCGCTGCGTTTTGGGATTCACAAAACAGACGCTGTCGCCGATGCCGTATACCATCGGTCCCAGTTTCAGATCAGGCGTGCCGGGGAGGCAGGCCAGGCTTGGCTGCGGCACCGGCTTTCCGTGCGGTTCTTTTTGGATCGGCAGTTGCGTTACGGCATCCGGAGTTTTGATGCCGCCCGTCCAAACGAACACATCAAAGGGGATTTTCGCGCCGCCATCGATTGCTATTTCTTTTTCCGAAACGGAAACTATCTTCGCGTTCAGTTTCAATTCGATGCCGAGGTCGGCGAGGCGTTTCGCCGCGCTTTTTTGTACGCGTGGGTCCATTCCCATAAGCACCGTGGGGAGCGCTTCGACGATGGATATAGAAACACGGAGGTTTTGATTCTTCTTCTCTTCCTTATTTGCCCAGAGACGGAGTTCTGTCGCGAGTTCGATGCCGTTTGGTCCTGCGCCGCCTGCGACAATCTTGACATCGCCGCCTTTCGCGAATGCCTGCTTCAGCGTTTCCCGAACGCGAAGCGCACTCTGAACAGTCTTCAGTTCCTGCGCGTGTTCCTTGAGTCCCGGAATGCCGAAATAGTTCGTTTCCGATCCCATTGCGATTACTAAAAAGTCGGCGCGAATTTCTTCTCCAGTCTTCAGATGCACATCGCCATTCATAAGGTCGAGCGAGGCCACCTCGCTTTGCATAAATCGCACCGAGGACCCTTTCATGAGCGAGCTCGTATCATAGGTGCATGTCGAGCGCGGCAGTTCTTCGGACGCCGCAGCGAGCAGATAGAGGAATGGAGTATAGAGATGGCAGTCGTTCCGGTCGACAAGCATCACCCGGTACTTATCGAGAAGTTTCAGTTCCGTAAGTTTCCTTGAGATATCCATCGCGGCGCGGAGTCCTCCGAAGCCGGCGCCGAGGATGACGATATTTTTCATCACTTTATTATACTTTAAAGTTACTATCCCGGCGAAGGCCACGCTAAGCGTGGCGAAGGACGGAATCTATGCTCCTAAGGAGTTCGTAAAAATAAAAAAGCCGCTTCGCATGAGAGAAGCGGCCGATTGATTAGATCTCTCGGACGAGGAAATACTGGGCTCTGATCTCGTCCCTCCCGCGCGCAGGAAAGTCTTCACTACGTTGGTCGATTACGAATTTTGCGTACGTCTCCAGGGTTAATCTGAGGCACGGAAAGTAGCGACGATCCTCTCCCATAATGGGTTCGCAGAACAGGCCAAAGTTGTCGTCAGAATGGCGTATATCGCCAGGGTGCTTATCGGCTAGTTCGAGCAAGGTCCACGGGTCGCAGATCACGTATCCCAGCCGCCGGAGTTCGCGCCGGACAAGGTGAAAATATTCGTTGTCCACTTGAGCGATCCAGGCCTGCCAATTCCGCGGGTTATCCGGCTTTTTCCAGGAGTACATCTGATTGAAAAAATTCTCCGCCCGTATTCCGTGCTTCGCTCCCCATTTCGCGAGCATTTCTTCGAGGGGGATGTCATAGTTGGGACACAGAGTGAATTGTTTTTCATGCAGCCTGACGAACGGCTTCCGGTTTTCATAGATAAACGTCTCCGCGTTGTATTTCAGACCACGACGTTCCAGCAGCCGTTGTGCTTCGTCAAAGCTAAGCTCCGCCTTCACGAGTTGAGTTTCGAAGAGTGATACAAGCCTTTTTTGTTGCCCTGGGGTCATGGTCGATTCGGTCATGACTGCTCCTTTTCGCTCGTTATCTACGCTGCCGGGTTTCCCGGAGAGCGCTGCCTGATCCAATTGGGGCAAGCTATAATGAGCCGAGGAGACTATACCAAAAAAAGCAAACATCGTCAACATCGCGGACCCTTTCCGTTTCTGCTAAAATAAAGCCATGATTCATTATCTTCGCACGGCAAAGCGCGATTCGCTAAAAGGCACCGCGCTCTTGCGCCTCGATTTCAACACCGAAGACAACTGGCGGATGGAGGCTACGCTGCCGACGATCAAATTTCTGCTCCGCACGGCTTCGAAGATAGTGATCGTGAGCCACCGGGGCAGGCCCGAGGGACGGGATTTGAAACTCAGCCTTAAAAAAGACGCCGCGAACCTTTCGCGCCTCCTTAAGAAAAAGATTGTTTTTGTTCCGCGCTTTGAACCTGCGGGAATCAAAAAGGCAGTCGGGAAAGCGCCGCGCGGTTCGATTTTTCTTCTCGAGAATCTCCGTTTTATGAAGGGCGAAGAGGAGAACGATCCGGAGCTTGCGAAAAAACTTGCCTCGCTTGCCGAGTTCTACGTGAACGACGCTTTTGCCGTTTCGCATCGGGCGAATGCCTCGGTTTCGGCGATTACGAAATTCCTGCCAGCGTATGCAGGGCTCGAAATGGAGAAAGAAATCGTTTCGCTCTCAAGGGTAGTAAAAAATCCCGTGCGTCCGCTTGTCTTCGTCCTGGGAGGAGGCAAGGCTG
>JBGPES010000052.1:0-6435 GCA_041482935.1 Minisyncoccia bacterium
CGCCGCGATCCCGCATCGAAAGCACTTTCTGTTTCACGTTGTTCAATTCGTTCTGAAGCGTCACCATCGCCGATTCAAAATTTACTTGCTGGGCTTGCATGATAAGCGCAGCGCGCATGGGATCCGCCTCCGCATTTTTGACGAGATCGAACGCATTCCGTTCATAGACGATGGTCGCGAGCAGGCTTCGATGAAAATCCGCGAATTGGCTTGGGACCGGAATGGACCGTACCGCAGCGACGGCATTCGAAAGTGTTTTCGCGGGGGCGCTTAATTCGGCCACGGTGGAGGGATCGGGGAGATTTTGGAGACCGCTTTTTATGAAATACGTATCAAGGGTATTTTTTAATACACTGGCATAGTGCGTCAGATCCTCCGTGCTGGTGGCCTCGATTATCGGGAATGTTTGCGAGCGCGCATCGGCTTCCCAGTCGGGAGTGGGCACATTTTGCATCGGGGGTAGCTGCAGGATGTCATCCGCTACGGTATTCGGGTCCGGCGCAATAAGGCCGACTTGCCCGTTTATATTCTGGGGACCATCGGGATTGCTTTGGTCAATCTCGGCAAGGAGGGTCTGGCTTATGCCTTCGGTCAGGTTGAGGTTGTCGGTCGGCGGCGGAGTTGTCTCGTCTGCGGCGACCGCCAGATCTGTCGGCGCAGAGGGGTCGGACGCTTGCTCAAAGGCGTTCACGGGGACGGTCGAAGAGGGATCCGAAGGAGGTGTTTGTACAAACGAGATCTCTTGGGGATCCGTCTGCCCTCCGGAGAAATTTGAGAAAATCAAAACGGAAGAGCTTGCAAGGGCCGCAAGAATCAAAAAGCCGGTAATAAACTTTTTGACATCAATCATTTATTTCAATTATAGCTCATTTATCCTCGGGAAGTCCCCAAGTTATACACATCCCCGAATGCACAAGTTCGGCGAATAATGCATATTTCATTGCAAATAACGCCCTCTTCTGTCGTCCTCCGCAGAGACGGAGGATCCATGCTCCCAAAAGCATGCGCACTAAAGTATGGACTCATGTCGTCGGGCTCTTATCTGTCATCCTCGTGAACTCGTCATCCTCGCGGAAGCGAGGATCCCGTCATGGCAAAGATTCCCGCTTTAGCGGGAATGACACATAAAACGAGGGGACGAAAAATACCGTTATTTACCGAACTCAATATTTTAATCTTTTACACTCGACGGAATTGTGAAACAATTGCGCAATTATATTGCTTCAAAATAATTCCGCAATCTCTGCGATTTCCGCTACTTCTAAATTCTGCGGGCGGGCGTTCGGATCCGCGCCAATCCGTTGTAATTTTTCGACAATTTTTTCCTTTTCAAGGCAGAGTACGCTTTTTTCCGCATCCATATTATTCAAAATCGTTTTTCTCGGCTGGGCGAAAAGCAATCGTACCGTTTTGTAATATTTTTCTTCGCTTCTCTGCCCTATTTTCTGATTTCTATTTTCCAGTATTATGATTGCCGAATCCACCCGCGGCGACGGGCTAAAGTCTTTTTTCGAGAGGCGCATAAGGATGCGGGGTTTTGCCCAGAATTGCACGCTGGCGGCAAGCCGGTTCATCTTGGGCGGTAGCGCTACGATCCGTTCGGCAACTTCTTTCTGGATCGTAAAAACGCAGAGTTCCGGTTTGTATTCCATCTCGCTGATTGTTCGCAGGAGATGTCCGGTAATGTAATAGGGAATGTTGCCGACCAGTTTATAAGCTCGGAAGCTTTGAAGCTCGGAAGCCAATAAGCCCGAAAAAATCTTGAGAGCATCTCCCTCAACGATTTTAAAATTTTTCAGCTTCGAAAATTCGAGACTTCTTAGCTTCTTGGCTAGCTCCGCGTCTCTCTCGATCGCCATAATGTTGCAGCCGATTTTTTCGCACGCTTCCGCAAGCGGCAGCGTGAGTTCGCCGTGGCCGGGACCGATTTCTATAATCGTTTCATCTTTTTGCAGATCCAACGCCGCGACGATTGTTCTAATCGCCGTTTTATTTTTTAAGAAATGCTGGCCGAGGCGCTGCATGAGAATAAGTGTTTTGGCAAATGGTAATTCGCAATTACGTAATTGGAGAATTAAGCAATTTCCTAATTACGACTTTTTATCTTTGTTGTCCCCGTGTCCACCGGAGGCGGATCCCTGCCTGCCGGCAGGCTCCGGCCGAACCGGAGGATGACAAGATGCTTTTAGTTAACACGCTCATCGTACCAGAGAAGTTTTAAAAAACAAACCCCGCCATATTTCAAAATGATAAAATCTAGGATATAATTTTTAAAATCCTTCTTTCCCCTACATGTTTAAGAATCTGGTAGAAAAAATAAGCAATACCAAAATCACGTTTGCGCAATGGATAGGAGCTTTTTTCGGCGTGATGTTCGTGCGGATTTTCCTCGAGAATTTCTCGAGCATTCCCGCGACCGGAAACTGGACGTCGGATGCCTCCACGATCGTCCATTATTACCTGTATTATGTTGCCGTCACCGTCTCCCTCCTCCTTTTCCTGGGTTTATTTATCGATCGCGCAAAGCTGGAGAGGGTTTCCCTTTTTGCCCTTGCCGGGAACGTCGTCGCCCCCTTGCTTGACCTCTCTATTTCTGGCGGAAAGGGCTTCCTTATGCACTATATTTTCGCGGATGGCAGGGGGCTTTTGAGAAGCTTCTTCCTCTTTTTTACTCCGGCCGCGATCTCGGGGATAACGCCCGGCATGAAAATCGAGTTTTTCCTGGGCCTTTGCGCTTTTTTCCTGTATGTCCTCTATTCCACGCGCAACGCGGCGAAGGCCGTATGCGCCGCAATCGGATCGTATGCCATATTATTTTTTTGGGGTTCTCTGCCGAGCCTTTGGAAATTATTCCATGATTTATTTTCATCGGGAGGCGGCGCTTTGTCGATGAGCCAGTTTTTCACGGTGAGTGAGACGGCGTCCGTTGTCTCTCGGAACTTTCTTCATCCCACCGTTCAGCTCTCATATCTCCGTAGCGTCGAAATATTTTTCAACGTCGCCATCTCGGAAATTTATTATATTCTCATTTTCTTTCTGGTCGCCACTTATTTTTTCGTGCGCCACGGCAATGCATTTTCCGCCATTTTAAAAAATAGCCGCCAGTTCCGCGCGGCGCATTATTACGTTATGATCGGTATCGGTATCCTTCTTGGACTGAAAGCCGGCCCCGCGTGGATCTCGTGGAACTGGCTGGACGTTGTTTCTCTGATAGTTTTGTTTGTCAGCTTTGGCTGCGCGAGAGCTTACGCGGGAGGGGTGAATGATATCGAAGATTTGGAAACAGATAAAATTTCGAATTCTCGGCGCCCTCTCCCCTTGGGCCTTCTTACGGCCCACGATATAAAAGACACAAATTTATTTTTTCTTATCTGGGCGCTTCTCGGAGGATTTTTAGTAGGCCAATACGCATTCTTTGCGATCGTCGCCGCGCTTTTTATTTCACATATTTATTCCGTGCCGCCGCTTCGGCTTAAAAACTATCCCATGATTGCGACGTTCCTTATTGCCGTCGCTTCGTTTGCGGCATTCGCCGCCGGTTTTTATTTTGCGAGCCCCGATAAAACAACGAGGGCCCTTCCCATCGCCTATATGCTGCTCATTATCGTGGGATTGACCCTGGGGGAGAACGTGAAAGACGTGAAGGACATCGAAGGAGACAAAAAGAGTGGCGCATATACCTTGCCGGTGATTTTCGGGGAAGCAACCGGAAAAAGAATAGTCGGAGTTCTTGCAGTATTTTCCTTTCTCTCCGTGCCCCTTATTCTCGGTTCGGTGAAACTCTTGCCCCTGTCGCTCGTTGCCGGAGCGGCCGTATATCCCCTCGTCGACCGAAAGGACTATTCGGAATTGCCCGTTCTCCTTACCCTTTTTTTGTATACGCTAATAGCCGTTCCTATCTTCTTTTTCAGCTAGAAACTGCTGGGGGAACTACCAAAAACGTCATAAGATATCCGGTGGCGCCTGCCGCGAATATCGATCCTGCCACCATATGGATGCTCCACCACGTCCCGTATGCGAGCAAAACGGTGGCGGTATAGGAAGCAAAGAAAAGGAGGGGTACCAAGAACCCGAACAGCCGCAGCGCTCCCGTGTCCTTTATTCGGCGGCCCAATACTTGATAAAAGAGGTCGATCACGGAGCCGGCAAGAAGCCCTGTGGCAATAAAAATATAATGCTTCCCAAGTATCGAAGCGCCGATTGCCTGTAAAACAAAAAACAGCGTGAATCCGCCCGGCGGAATGTTGAACAAGCGAACGATCGACAAGATAAGGCCCATCGAGAGGAATACAAAAAAGAACGTTTGTCCCGCGCCGAGTATTTTCCCGTACATGCCGTAGCGGTCAAAAAGCACGCTCATGAAGGGATTTTCATACGGCTGCAAGTACTGGGTGATCATCGAAAAGATCATGAATACGAAGGAAAGCGAAAGCATCGAAGGCCACGGGGACGACGGCGCCTTTTTTTTGCCATCCGCGGCGGAGGTGCGCGGTGAGTATCAGTATGACCCCGAGTACGAGGAATAAATGCGTGGGGCTCAGGTGCGAGTCGATGTCCGTTTCTATGCCGAAAAGGATGTGCCAGATAAGATCGCATATTCCCGCGGCGAAAAAGACCGCGATGCCCCAGAGCGAAGCTATGTATTCGCTCGGAAGAATCTCGCGCCAAGGATATCCCCGCTCCCGATTCTTAAAGATCTGCGAAGCGAAAAGGATTGCCATCAGCGTGAGGCTTGCGTAAAGGATCGCGTGCCAGGGCGTGAGGAATGTTTCTTTGGCGGAAATGAGATAATTATGCGCGAAGACATCGGTATATGATCCCACCACAAGGAGAAAGCAGAAAAAGATATAAAGACGATCGAACGTCTTGCTTTGAGGAGGCGAGTTTTTCCGAAGAGAAGAAATCTCGGTTTTTGTTTTCCATTAATAGAGTATATCAGATTCGCCCGGATCGGCACCATCGGAAAAATACGGGTCGGACGAGGAAAGCGTTTCGAACGCGGCAAGCGCTTGGGGAATCTCTCCGATGAACCGTGATGGCAGATCGTAAAAACTTATCGATAATTCTTTTTTCGCCCGGGTCATCGCGACGTACATAAGCCGTCGCTCTTCCTCGATCTTTTCCGATGACTCGAATGACCGCTCGTGCGGAAGAATTCCCTCCGTGCATCCGGCGATAAAAACGCGGTCGAACTCAAGCCCCTTCGCAAGATGGATCGTCATAAGATGCACGGTATCCGAAGATTCTATTGTTTTCCCATGCGCGGGCGAGGCGTCCGTCGATTGCACGAGCGCGATTTCTTCGAGGAACTTTTCGAGATCTTCGAAGCGGGCAGCAAAGGAGAGCAGTTCGGCAATATTTTCTTCGCGTTCCGAGTGGTTGAAATAATTCCTTTGGAGATATTCCACGTAATCGGTCGCCCCGAGAAACGTTTCGATGAGCGTGAGCGGCAGCGCGTTTTCTTTTTTGATCGTTGAGAATTGGGAATCAAGCAGAGCGAATTTTCGTTTGGTAATGTTCTTCTCGAGCCGCTCGCGGCTTAAGGAATCATCGGGATTTATGAACCAGCGTAAGGCGGCGACGGCGTCCTTGACCTCGCGCCGTTCATAAAACTTGAGGCCGCCGAAGATATGATAGGGCACGCGGCGGCGGATGAGCGCCTGCTCGATCGCGCGGGATTGGGCGTTCGTACGGTAGAGTATGGCAACCGATCCTGATTTTGGAAATCCCGACATCGCAATCTCGCCCGCTATCCACTCCGCCTCCGCATCTTCGTCCGCGACCTCAACGATGCGGATCGGGTCCCCTTCGGGATTTTTCGTCCAGAGTTTTTTCGGATGGCGGCGCTCGTTATGTTGCACCACCTCCGATGCCGCGCGAATAATTGATCCCGTCGAACGGTAATTTTCTTCCAGGAACGTAATGCGTGCTCCCGGCCAATCTTTCCCGAAACCGAGAAACATTTCGAGGTCCGCATATCGCCAGCCGTAGATCAATTGTTCGTCATCGCCCACCACGCTTACATTCTTGTGTTCTCCCGCGAGGAGTTTTACCAATTCGTATTGCATGGGACTTGCGTCCTGAAATTCGTCGACGAGTACCGCGTCGAATCGCCCCTGATATTTTTTGAGCACGGCCGGATATTTTTTGAATACATATACCGGTTTTTGGATAAGGTCGTCGAAATCGAAAGAATTATTTTCTTCGAGGCTTTTTTCATAGAGTGCAAGCGCTCTTGCGACGAGTTGATCGAACGCGCGCGTTGATCTTTTGAGGGCCTCAAGTAAATCTCCTTTATTTTTTATCTCGGAGATTTTATGAGCCAAGAGAGCGGGCGTTTCTTTTTCTTGTTTTGACTTCGGTCCTATTTCTCCCTCCCCGATTTTCTTCGGAAGAATTTTCTTCGCCGCTTTCTTGATGAGATCGAATGAATCA
>JBGPES010000053.1:0-6363 GCA_041482935.1 Minisyncoccia bacterium
GTCATGCGGCAATGCGGGCAATGCGACCGCCCTCCGATCCGCGAAGGTGAGAAAATAAATCTATCGGGGTCGTACCGCAAAGCCACCACGTTGATAAAACTTCCGAGCGCGGCGCCGAACGCAAAAAGCCAGATAGTCATTTCACTTATTGTACCGCCCAAGTTGTGAAGCCTCAAACGGGAGGGAATCCACGATCCCTCCGTCATCCTCGCGAAAGCGGAGGAGGACGAAGGAAGTCGTGTCATCCTCGCGAAGGCGAGCCTGCCTGCCGGTAGGCAGGGATCCATGCTTCCGAAGTATTGTATTTGGAAGCGTAGATCCTCGCTTTCGCGAGGATGACAAAAAAGGTATTGCCGCAGAAAAGATTCGTATCCATCAAACCCAAAGCTATCCTACAAACTAAAACAAAACCGCCCCGACGATCATCGGAGCGATTTTGAAATTCAAATTATTATCGAATTTAGAGCGTCACGCAGTAAAGACCAGCGCCGTTGGTGATAGCACCGCAACCATTAATGCCATTCGAAATGCCCTGAACCGAGCTTTTCATCGCCGGGTTAGTACCATCCTCAAGCGTTGCCGCGATCGTGTAGCTACCACCCCCGACAGCCGTCGAATACTGATAGGCGGTGCTGCCGGGGTCAACCGGAACGGCGGAAACACCCAAACCGCTGCCTGTTAGGGACGCCGACATGGCTGCCCATGTGTTATTTTGCGTTTGAATAGCATTACAAGGGGTACCTGCTGCATACGTACCACCCGGATAGTAACCGCACTTATTGAAGTAAAGCTCCAGTCCGGACTGCACCTGACGGAGGTCTGAAATGCGCCGCGCATCGCGACCGGCTTTCCGGGTCGGCCCAAGGCCGATGAGTACCACCGAAGCAAGGATGGCGATGATGGCCACGACCACGAGGATTTCGATCAACGTGAAGCCTTTTTTGTTTTTGATCATTTTTGAATAGTCTATTTATAACATTCTCGACCTTTCTCGGCCCCCTAGGGGAGCCACTATTTACCGTTTCAGTATAGCATAGCGGTCTAGGGAAGCTTATCCACAGCCTCGCAGATCATCAAAGCGAGGATCTTTACCATAACGAGATCCTCGCTTTCGCGAGGATGACGAAGGGAGTATAGATCTCTGCCTACCGGCAGGCAGGCTCGTCTTTCGCAATGATGACCGAGGAAGCATGGGTCTAATGTATATTCGACGTCAGGCTATAAAGAGGAACCAGAATTGCGGCAAACAAAAAACCCACCATCACGCCCATCACGATCATGAGGAGGGGCTGGATCAGGTCAACGAGGTTATTCACCACCTCATCGGCTTCCCTGCCGTAAAATCCCGCCAACCTCATGAAAATCTGCTCGATCTTGCCCGTCGTTTCGCCGACCGCGATCATCTGTGAAACCAGCGAGGGGAAAAAATCGGGGTGTTTTTCTATGCTCTGCGACATAAGCTCTCCCTGCCGCACGTCTTCGGCAACCTCGTGGATCACGTCTTTGTAGAGGATATTCCCCACCATATGGCTGATTACTTCAAGGGCCTGGGCGATGGGAATGCCGCCGTGGATGAGCAGAGCGGCGGCATTCGCGAATCGCGTCATGATCACGGGAACGAAGACTTTTTTCAAAATGGGGAATCTGATTTTTATGTCGTCAACCAGCGCTTCTCCTTCTTCCGTTCTTGCGTAATTCAGAAGCATGACGCCGACGACCGCGAGCATGAGGATCACGGCGGGCCACCACTTGCTCATGAACGTACCCGTACCGAGAAGGATTTTCGTATAGATGGGCAGCTTTACGCCTCCCTCCTGGAACACCGGCGCGATCTGCGGAAAAACGAACGTGATCAGGATGAATCCCACCGCGAAGAAAAGACCCGTGACGACCCCCGGATAAATCATCGCCGAGGCCGCCTTGCCCGCAAGCACCGCTTCTTTCTCCGTATAGTCCGCCAAAAAACCGGCCACCTCGTTCAAATTTCCGGTAATTTCCGCGGCGCGCACCATCTCTATATAAAAGGGCGGGAAGATCGATCCTTGCCGCTCCATCGCCTGTGAAAAAGAAAGACCGGCGTCGATATCCTCGGCGATTTGCGTGACCGCTTCTTTGAGCATCGGCTGCTTCGTCTGGTCAAGCAGGGTCTTCAAAGCCGTATTCAAAGGGAGGCGCGCCTCGAGTAGCGTCGAGAGTTGCCGCGTAAAGATCACCATGTCCTTGGTCTTTACGCGTTTGAAGAAATGAAGGATGCCCTCATACCATACCGGACCTTCCGCTTCTTCGATGCTTAATATGAAAAGCTCGTGCGTCGCAAGAATATTTCCCGCGGATTCGCGGGTCCCCGCTTCCACGAAACCAACCTGCAATTCGCCGTCCTTAGTTTTTGCCTTGTATTTGAATTTCATGATAAGCCGAAAAGCTTTGAAGCTCCGAAGTCCGGAAGCTCGGAAGCTAAGAGATGGGTCATAACTTCCCAGCTTCGGGACTTCTGGGCTTCCGAACTCGTCACGTTCTCTCCAACAAAATCCTCAACTCCGCGGGATTCAAAGAGTACAGCTCGGCACTCTCCAGCGACACTTCTTTGTTTTTAATAAGACTCACGAGCGACCGGTTCAGCGTCACCATGCCTTCCTGCAAGCTGGTTTCGATCACGAGGTCGATCTGATAAATTTTTCGTTCGCGGATGAGGTTTCTGATCGCCGGATTCACGATCATGATTTCCATAGCGGGCACGCGTCCGCCCGAAATCCTCGGCAGGAGCCGCTCGGAAACGATGGCCACGAGCGTTGCCGCAAGCTGGGAAGTAACCTGTCCTTGCTGAGCCGCCGGGAAAGAATCGATGATGCGGTCAATGGTCTGTGATGCGGAATTCGTGTGGAGCGTCGAGAACACAAGGTGGCCCGTTTCCGCCGCCGTCATCGCGGTTGAAATGGAAATTGCGTCGCGCATTTCGCCGACCATGATGACGTCGGGATCCTGGCGAAGCACCGTCCGGAGCCCCGCATGAAACGTGGGCGTGTCCTGCCCCACTTCGCGCTGGGAAACAATGCACCTGTCTTGTGTGAATAAATATTCGATCGGGTCTTCGATGGTAATAATGTGATCGGACCGCGTATGGTTCACTTCGTCCAAAATTCCCGCGAGTGTCGAGGATTTCCCGTGGCCGGCGGGCCCCACGATCATAATGAAACCCTGCGACAATCTTGCGAAGTCATGCAGGATCGGCGGCAGATTCAACTCCTCGATGGTCTTGATGCGCGCCGGGATCAGACGAAGCGCGGCGGCAAGATATCCTCTTTGAAAATACACGTTCACGCGGAATCTGGCCTTGTCTTCGAAGCTATAGGCAAAGTCTATTTGCTTCTCCCGCATCAGCCTCTCTTTTTGTTCGGGAGAAAGCAGGCAGTCAATCAATCCTTCCGCGACTTCCGGCGTCATGATCGGCTCTTTCTGGAGCGGCACGAGTATGCCGTCCATGCGGAGCGTGGGGCGCCTGCCCACGGCCAAATGCAAATCCGAAGCATTTTGTTTCGCGGTCGCAACCAGCAAATCTTTTAATTTTTCTTGGTAGTCGGGCATGGATGATACGAGCTAAGAAGCCAGGAAGCGAAGAAGGCAAGAAGCTAAAAAGCAAAACAAACTTCTTAGCTTCTCAGCTTCTTAGCTTATTATATCACATGTCCTCCGTTTCCCGAATCACCTCTTCGATGGACACCTTGCCCTGGAGGGCCTTTATGACGCCGTCCTGCCGCAGGGTGATCATCCCCTGAGCTTTTGCTTCTTTCATAATTTTCTGAATGGTCGGGCCGGAAGTTATGATTTCTTCAAGCGCGGGGGACATGAGAAAGACCTCGAAAAGCGCCAGCCGCCCCATCACGCCGCGCCCCTTGCACTTGGGGCATCCCTTGCTGTGGAAAATCTGATAGGGTTCTTTGAACAGGCCCTGTATCTCGGGAGTAAGTTCGCTCATGGCCTTCTTGATCACTTTTTGAATCTGGGCATTCGCCTCTTCGGGAGATTTGCAATCGGGGCAGAGCCGGCCGACAAGCCTCTGCGCAAGCATGACGTTAAGGGATACCGGCAAAAGAAACGGCTCGATTTTCATATCGATAAGGCGCGGGATAACGCCGGCGGAATTATTCGTGTGGAGCGTTGAGAGCACCACGTGCCCCGTGAGCGCGGCCTGCACCGCCAAACTCGCGGTTTCGCTATCGCGTATTTCGCCGACCATGATGACATCGGGGTCCTGGCGGAGAATCTGCCGCAGGCCGGAAGCGAAATCATATCCGATCTCCGGCTTCACCTGAGATTGATTGATGCCCGAGACGAAATATTCGACGGGATCCTCCAAGCTCACGATATTTACGCTCTCTTCATTCAAGGTTTGCAGCAGCGCATAGAGCGTTGTGGATTTTCCCGAACCGGTCGGCCCCGTAACCAGGATCATGCCGAATGGTTTTTCGAGCCCCGCTTTTATCAGTTCGAGGTTTTTGAATTGAAGATCGAGATTATCGAAACCCTTGAGGCCCGTTGAGGGATCGAGCACGCGGATCGCGACCTTCTCGCCCGAGGGGGTTGGGAACGTGGAGACGCGGAAATCGATGTCCCGGTCGAAAATCCGCGTCCGGAATCTGCCGTCTTGCGGAATTCTATTTTCGTCGATCTTCAGATTCGAGATGATCTTGATGCGGGATACGATCGGCTGCGCAAGTTCAAGGGGAATCGCCGCCGCTTCTTTAAGATCGCCGTCAACCCGGAATCGTACCCGCAGATAGGTCTGCTGTGGCTCAATGTGCACGTCCGAAGCGCGGTTCGCCACCGCTTCCTTGAACGTTTGCGCGACGATATTCACGACCGGCGCCTCGTTTACGTCGGCTCCTTCATCAAGGCCGATAATCTTCGGACCTCCCGCTCCGGACTTGGCTCCCAGCGCCTGCACTGCCCTTTCCACTTCTGACCGATACGGCGAATATACCCGGAGCGCGTCCTGCCAGTCGCTCCAGGAAATCAAATACACCCCCAAGCTCACCTGATTGCGCGTCCCCAAGAATTTCAGCGCGTCCTGGGCTTTTTGATCATCGGGATGCACCATGCCGATCACGAGCAAATTGTCCTTTTTCGAAATCGGGATTGCTTGATAGGTGTGCGCGGTTTCCTCGGGAAGAAAATCGAAGAGGCTTTTATCGATTTTCGTTACGTCAAGCTTCTTGTACGGCACTCCGAGGAGGGTACTTTTGAGTTCCGCAAGCTTCCTGTCGTCGATAAGACGCTGGCTCCACACAAGCTCTTCGATGGATTGTCCCGAAAGAAGAGCGTCGCGCCTTAATTTCGCGACCTTGTCTTCGTCGAGCAGCTTCGCTTTTTGAATTTCTTTGAGAAGTTCTTCGTTGGTCATAAACTAGCTCTTTGGCTCGTTAGCTCTCTAGCTCTCTAGCTCTTTAGCAGATGTCTTTATTTTAGCATTTCTTCCGATTGCTAACGAGCTAAACGACGCAATCGAGCTCTTTAGCTCGTTAGCAGAGAATGTATTTGTTTCCCCGCCAAAGAGCTTTTACAAAGGTAAAAACGGATTCGGCCGGCCGGCGTTATTCGTCTGTGGCGCAGTGATGTAGGGCTTAAGGGATTGGAACCCCTGGCCGTTGATCACCTCGTCCGGCTTCAAGTTGACTTGCGACAAAGGATTAATGTTCTGAAACGCCGGCGGCACCACATATTCCACGAGTTCGGGCTGTGCGAAGAAAATGTAATACACCCCCGCGGCGATAATTCCGAGAATGCCAACCCACGCCAGGATTGAGATGATGCTTACTTTTTTTGTTTCTTCTTCGACGATGATTGCCATGGCGATAAATGAAATAATATTATTATTTTCCCTGGAAGTGCGTCGTGACGGTAACGCTCACATCGTAGACGCCCGCAAGCGGCTTGCCCTGCGATCCGCTCACGCTCGTGGGCTGGATAGTCAGAGACTTTAAATCAAGTATGCGGATATTCGTTTCGAGGAGCGATAGAAAATTCTTGATACCTTCGTAGCTTCCCGTAAGTTTCAACTGAAAATCGATCGTGCCCATGGGCCTTTGAAGCGACGTGGGCGCAAACGCCCCCCCCGCACCGCTTGAGGGAGGCGCCGCAGACTGATTCTGCACGCCGATCACGGAAACGCTGACGCTCTGCAGCGAGAGGGCGCTATTTTGCGATAAGCCGTATAATTGCGCCACGCCGCCGGCAAGGTCCTCTTCGGCGGGGAGCGCGGAAGATACCGCATCCTGGATCTGGCTCTGACTTTGATAGGAGGCGATCAACTGTTGCACTTTGGTAATAGTGTCCCGTTCGTTATTAAGAAACGCCTGCTCCGCGAGA
>JBGPES010000054.1:0-6340 GCA_041482935.1 Minisyncoccia bacterium
AGGCAACAACTTGAATTCTGATTGGTCTGAGTGGCTGCCCCAATTTGTAAAAAGACCGCTCACGCCTCAGGAAATCATAAGCACCGACCATTACAATCGTTTCCGGGAAGATTTTGATTTGGCAAAACAGATCGGACTGCAGAGCGTCCGAATTTCGATCGAATGGGCGCGCATCGAGCCGGAAGAAGGCGAGTTCAACGCGAAAGAAATGGCACATTACGAAGAAGTGATTCGTGCGATGCATGAGAAAGGTTTGGCACCGTTTGTGAATCTCAGCCATTTCTCCCTACCTTTGTGGTTTGCACATGATGGCGGATGGAGCAATCCGAGAGCGCCGCAATATTTTGCGCGCTACGCGGAATATGTTGCTCGACACTTGCGGGGCGTGCATTGGTGGATGACGTTCAATGAACCGATGGTTACTGTTGTCGACGGATACATCGAAGGACGATCTCCGCCGAATAAGAGAGATTATGATGAAGCGCTCCGAGTTGCCTCGAACATACTCGAGTCTCATCGTCGGGCATACCGGGTGATTCATGCCGTCGCAAAGGCGCGTGGCGACAAGGTCATGGTCGGCATGGCATCGTTTACTCCTTTATATCTTCCCAATTCGGATTCCAAGGAAGATAAAAAGGCGGCAGCCTTGTTCAATTTTGCAAAGCAATTTTTCGACATCGGTGCCGGGGAAGAGGCGGATTACGTCGGGATAAATTATTACAGCAGATACTTCTTGAAATTTTCCGCATGGTCCGCGTTTCTCGGGCAATTTATTTCCAAAGGCGATGGCGACAAGACAGACCTGAATATGGAGATTTACCCGCGCGGACTCTACGAGATTATCAAGGAATATACCTCCTTCAATAAGCCGATTCTGATCACGGAAAACGGTTTGGCAGACAAGAGCGACGAGCGGAGGGCGCGGTTCTACTTTGAGCATCTTTATTGGGTGCACAAGGCCATAGAAGAGGGGGCCGATGTACGCGGCTACTTTGTTTGGTCTCTGACCGACACCTACGAATGGGGGCAAGATTTCGTTCCCAGCTTTGGTTTGGTCGCTGTCGATCTTGAGCACGACTTGAAGCGGAGCATCCGTCCGGGAGCTCTGCCGTACAGCGAAGTCTGCAAGACAAAAAGAATCACACTTGAAGCGTGGCAGAAGGTTGAAGCAAAAACGAAGAAATAAGAAATAGCCGCCTTCGACAAACATCGAGGCGGCTTTTATTTTGCAAAAACAGCCATCTTGCGGTAGGCTTTTATAAATAATCAACCCTGCAATTTTAGCAACTAGAAATTTCCCCCATGCTCCTCTCTCGCGACCAAATTTTAAAACATAAAAAGAATGGCACGATCGTCATTGAGCCATTCAGCGACAGGAATTTAAAGACCACGAGTTATGACGTAACCTTGGGGTCGTGGTTTTGGCGCGAGAAAGATCCGCAAAAGAACGCGGTGCACAACCTCTACGATGCGGATTCCACAAAGACGGTGTGGTCAGGCCCCTTCGAAGCGGAAGCGGTGGAAACGGCGGAGGAACGACTCGGCACTAAGCTAAAAAATATCCCGCGTGATGCGAAGGTGATCCTTCTCGAACCCGGCGAAACCATTCTGGGGCACACGCTGGAATTCATCGGCGGGCGCGAGATCTGCGTCGCCAAGATGTATGCGCGGTCATCCATGGGCAGGAATTTCGTTGAGGTCTGCAAAGATGCGGGATGGGGCGATGTGGGCTATTTCAACCGCTGGACAATGGAGATTACGAACAATTCGCGTTATTTTTCGATCCCGCTCGTCGTCGGTCGCCGCATCGCGCAAATGGTGTTTTACGAAGTAGCGCCCTTAGTTGCCGCAAAAATAGATTATGTCGGCGAAGGAGGAAAATATCAGAGCTCGCAGGATCTGGAGACTCTTAAAAAATCCTGGAATCCGCACATGATGGCGCCGAAGATGCACTTGGATTGGGAAATAAAAGCCGGAGCTTGACGGTATCCATTCGCTCGGCTATAATGGGGGTAGTTTGAAAATCTTGTGGAGGGAAATGCCGTGGCGATACATTATGGGAAGTCCATCGATCTTTTTGATGAGATTACGCATATGTTGGAACATACGCCTCCAGAAGCGCCGATGAACCTTTGGTTGATCCGCGACTATCTCGATGGCTGTATGAATATTCAATTCGCCGAAGAAGAATTTCGAGAGGCTTTGGCGAGAATCAAAGAAGAATACGGAATCACACTCAGGGATGGTTCATTGGAAGAATCGATACAACGTGCAACGCCTCATTCACTCCTCGCGCAGAGCGTGGTGGAACGGAAAATACCCATTGGCGTTCGGCTCAACTGGTTGACCGCTCGCACGGCTAAGATTAACTGAAAACTCGTCGGATGAAAAACCAACCCGCCACCGGCATTATGGCGGCTTTTATTTTCTGAATAATAAAGATAGGTTTGATTTTTTTAGTATTCGCTTATTCGCGCGAATAAGCGAATGGTGGCGGGATAAACAAAAAGGGCCGCCATAAGCAGCCCACTTTTCTTTATTTCGGTTTTATGAAGAGCATTCCGCCGCCTCGCATGCGACAAGTGTGAAAAATCTCTGGGGTGGGATGGGAGACGGCTCCCCCGGGGAAATTCGGATCGTTTATCGTCATCGTGTTCCTGTTTACGGCAACGGGTATGACGTAATGCCCGGACCTTTTCATCCCTTTCATTCCATACATGCGGACAACGTCGATACTGAGAATCGGGGGTTGCTTTTTTGCTAGTGCTGATACAAGCTCACGAAATCCAACGGGTCGTATCGAAATACGTCCGCCGCCATTGAGGAAGGTGGTCAGATTTTTCCACTCGCACCCCCGATGCAATTCTGCCGCGAGAGTCCTGCTGTCCAGGTCCCGAAGAGATCGGGGAAGGTTTTCCGTCCATACCACGATTTTTACCGAGAAACCATTTTCGAGAAAAAACGTGCCGAGATCGGCTAAGTTGGTTCCGAGCTTATTCGTACGCAGTTCGGAAAGGATTATGCGCAATGATCTTTTTCTGCCGTAGAATGCCAGGAGCATTTGCGCGCACACCGCACCGCAATATGGCTTTCCGGGCGGCTGCCGAAATAGCGGAACCTTAAGGATTTTCTTTTGCACGAGACCGCCTCCTCGTATATCAATGCAAATTCAACTTCCGAGAGTATACGCTCTAATTTGGTTTCTGCCAAGGCGGAACAATTTTGTTTTTCCTCGGGTAAGGGTTAAGATTGAAACTAATGAAAGACAGCGCGATCGAAGGCTTAATCAAAAAGGAAATCAAGCGCCAAAAAGAGACGCTCGATTTTATTCCGTCGGAAAACATCGCCTCGCCCGCGGTTTTGGAGGCGCTCGGAACGCCCTTGGCGAACAAATATTCGGAAGGATATCCGGGCAAACGTTATTATGCGGGCAATACCGTAATTGACGACATTGAATTATTGGCGCAGGAACGCGCGCGGAAAGTGTTCCGTCTTGGCAAAAACTGGCACGTGAACGTGCAGCCCTATTCCGGTTCGCCCGCGAATGCGGCGGTGTATTATGCCTTGCTTCAGCCGGGAGAGAAAATCATGGGCATGAGCTTGCCTTTCGGCGGACACCTTACGCACGGCTGGAAAGTGAATTTTTCGGGCAGGTTTTATTCGACGGCGCAATACGGCGTCGGCCGCGACGGATTCATCGATTATAAAGAAGTCGAAAGACTTGCAAAGAAAGAGCGGCCGGAGATCGTTGTCGCGGGCGCGACTGCCTATCCGCGTATTATCGATTTCAAGAAATTCGCCGCAATTGCGCATTCTGTCGGCGCGTATTTAATGGTGGATATGGCGCATATTGCGGGGCTTGTCGCCGCGGGCGCGCACCCCTCGCCATTTCCATATGCGGACATCGTTACGACCACAACGCACAAAACGTTGCGCGGGCCGAGAGGTGCCATAATTTTTGCAAACCGCGATTCAAAAATCGCCGCGAAACACAAGATCGATATCGCAAAAGAAATCGATAAAGCCGTTTTCCCCGCGCTTCAGGGCGGTCCGCACGATAACCAGACTGCCGCAATCGCGGTGGCTCTGGGCGAGGCAGCGACTCAGGCTTTCAAAAAGTACGGACATCAGATCGTGAAAAATGCCAGGACTTTGGCTCATGAATTGATTCGCCTCGGATTTCAATTGGTCTCAGGCGGTACCGAAAATCACCTGATGCTCATTGATCTGACAAATTTGGGGATCTCCGGCCGAGAGGCCCAGGATCGGCTTGAGAAAAACGGCATCATCGTGAATCGGAATACGATTCCTTACGATCAGCGCTCTCCGTTCGATCCCTCGGGCATCCGTATCGGTACGCCCGCGCTCACGAGTCGCGGTATGAAAGAGAAAGAGATGAAGCAGGTGGCGGAGCTCATGCGCGCGGTACTCATGATGAACGCGGACATAGGTGCAACCGTAAAAAAGCTTTGCGAGAAGTTTCCGCTGAAATATTGATTCCCCCGTCATCCTCCGCGGAGGCGGAGGATCCACGCTTTATGGGTGCGGCACCCTTATCCTTGTTATGATAAGGAGAGTAAACTATTATTGAGGAATTAAATATGATCATCGACGGTAAAAAAATCGCAAATGAGATTCTGGGACGACTGAAGTCGCTTCCGAAGCCGACCAGGTTTCTGGCTGCGGTTTTGGTGGGGGATGATGCGAGCTCCGTAAGTTTTTTGAAGCAGAAGGAAAAAACCGCGAAAGAACTTGGCGTGGATTTCCGGCTTTACAAATTTCAGGAGGATATTTCGAAAGACGATCTCCGGAAAGAAGTGGGAAAAATTTCGGCGCACAAAACATGTGGAGGCGTGCTCGTGCAACTCCCCTTGCCGAACAAGCTCGATGCGCAATATGCATTGAATGCCGTTCCATGTGAAAAAGATGTGGATGTGCTCGGCGAACGCGCGATCGGAGCGTTCTATGCGGACCGCAATCCGGTTTTGCCTCCGGCCGTAGGGACGGTTGAAATGATACTTTCGACTTTACACTTTCAACTTTCAACCAGTCGTGTCGCCGTCGTCGGCCGTGGGTTGCTTGTTGGGAAACCGATTGCCGTATGGCTCATGAACAAAGCGAAGGAACTCGTCGTTTTCGGAAGAAACGGCGATCTCGGGGTCCTCAAAAATGCCGACCTCGTGATTACGGGCGTCGGCAAAGCCGGACTTATGAAACCGGATATGCTCAAGCCCGGCGCCGGCGTGATCGATTTCGGCTACGACGGCGGGAAGGGGGATTTCGACCCGACTGGTTTCGAGGGTGGATGGCATACTCCAACGCCCGGCGGCACGGGGCCGATCCTCGTTGCCAAGCTTTTCGAGAACTTTTATGCGCTCAACAGAGAAAAAGATTAATCCCATCGCATTTTTTCGGGAATTCGGGAAAATCTTGCCGCGACCGCGGCGGAGACCGATGAAGCCGGTACTTCTTGCGATTGCCGGCCCTTCTCGTGTTGGAAAAACGACCATCCTTAAATATATCCAGAAAAAACTACCATATTTCGTCCGTATTGCGCAGGACGACATGCGGCTTTTTTTATACAGAAAAGGTTTCGATCCCGAATCGGTAGAGCCGTTTCTCTATAAGGCGAATCCGGCTTTGTTTATTGGAAAACAGTGGTTGGAGAAAGGATATGGAGTGATGATCGATGCCAATATCGCTTCGCGGCCGGAGCTAGTTGCTCTTTTTGAACGCGTCGCTAAAAAATACGACGCTCAATTTTTCATCATCCGCGCCCAGGCGCCCGTTACCGCCGTCCGGAGACGACTTAAGAAAGCAACGTCCGAGCTTTTTCCGAATTGGCAGAAGAGTATCGCCCATTTCGAGCGTTCGCGGAAACAATTTGATTATGAAAAACTGGACCGTCCCTATGTCGCCAAAGTGAACACCGCGCGACCGCTCGCGTCGCAGCTACGAAAGACAATTTCCATAATAATGGATGCGGTGTATGGAAAGTAAAAAAAGAGCAGGTTCCCGAAGGTTCCTGCTTTTTAAACTGTGGTGGCCGTAAGGCCAGAGAATGCGTGAGAGCGAGATGCTCTCATATGATGCCGAGCTGGGCTCGGTTTATGAGTATGATTCACTTCTCAGTGGGCTGATTTAATAATAACAAGGTTGTCTAGCCCGTCAAACCCCGACCTGTGGATAACTTCCGTGGTTCTTGGAGCGAAGCCGAGTCTGACTCGGCGAAGCGACTTAGAGCCACGTGAACCCCGGCGACGGCCGGTCTCGGGGGGGGCCCGCCGCGCGCCCCCCGCGGCGCCCCCGCGGGGCGCGGCCTAAAAAAAATTATGGTGGG
>JBGPES010000055.1:0-6324 GCA_041482935.1 Minisyncoccia bacterium
CCAAGTTGTTTCTTTTTTGTTGGCAAACCTGCACATCCTCCGCGGAAAGCCGTAACCGTCCGCGCTCTCAACATGCACGCGCCGGAAGGGTCTCGGGAAACCGCAGCCGCCCGATATAACCCACCTGGACATAGCTTAGCAAAAAATCGCGACGGACGGAAATGCAAAAAGGGTCAAAGGGACCAAGGGTTAGGAATGCAAGATACTAAGGTTTCAAGTTTTTCAACTTGCGGAGACGGAACACGAACTCATCGCCGGGATCCCACCGGTCATCCGGTATCGCCCAACCGCCGCTCAGCCACAAGCCGCCCCCGTCCCGTCCCAGGTGGAAGACGTCCGGATAGCCGTCGCGATCAGAAATTTGCTTCATGCCAATGCGGAACCATTCATTTGATGGTTGGTTCGCATATTTGAGACGATAGTGCGGCCCGGTTTCAGGAGGGCAGAGTTCGAGACCAAGTTCTTCGATGCGCTTGTATACTTCGTCCGTCGTCGGATATTTGCCCTTGGGGAAGCCAAGGTCGCCAACTTTGAGGCGGATGAGGATTTCTGATTCAGTTTCTTTGAGGACGGTGAAATCTTTGCTTTTCAGCATGTCTTCGGCGTACTCGCTGATATTGATCTTTTTCTCGCGCATTTCTTTGATGAGTGCTCGGGCGTCTTTGCCGCCGATCTCAAGGGCTTCCTTGCGGATTTTGCCTTCGGGGAAGGAAGTATATACGTGTTCAATATTATTTTCCTGGATGTTGTCGAAGATGCCAGGAACGAGGGGGCCGACATAGGCTTTGGTATTTCCATTGATTTCTTTCGCAGTGTGCGCGATCTGCTCTTTGCTACATTCGAAGACGACAGGCATATCTTCTTCGGGATTCCTTTGTTTGCGAAGCTCTTCAATGCGCGGATCGAGTTGGTAGCCGAAGCCCTCGATTGGCTGGTCCATCTCGTAGAGGAAGACGAGGTCGTCCTTCGTGAGTTTTTCTCCATGTTTCGTTTTTTTATCGATTGCGGTCAGTTGCTTCATATCGGCGGACGCCTTGCGGTATTTTTCCGCTCCGGGAAGTTCGTTCATCTTTTTCTCGGCGATATCGGTCATGCTGCCTTCGAGGTTCTGATCGGTGTCGGAGACGCCGCGTACTTCGAAAATACTTTCTTCTTGCATGCGAATGGCGATGCGGGGAATCTTGGGTTTGCCTTGCCGGTCTTCGGTATAATACACATAGAAGTCGCCGTTTTTGAGCTGCGCCTCCGCAGTCGCGAATCCTTTCGTGCACCAGGCAGTGCCTTTGTTTTGGAGCGACGCCCAAAGTGCTGTCGCATCCGTGCCTTTTTGGTATTTTACCCACCCGCCCTTCGTCTCTTCCCGCATCTCCGGCGTGATCTCTCCGGCAGCCTTGATCCCTTTCACATACTGCTTGGCAAAGGAAAACTTAGCGAAGTCTGCGGCTTTTTCTTTGGTAACGAGCTCTCCTTCCGGTGTTCCCAGTGTTTGTTGCGCTTTTTTCAATCGTTCAAGCATTGCGGGATCTTTCGCAGCTTCAATTATTTGCTGCACATACGCCAACGCACCTCGGTCTATTTCGGGGAAGAGCCTGACCGACCCCTGGGAGCGCCTCGTGAATTCTCCCTTGTCTTTGTCGTAATCTCCGAGATCGAGAATGCTGCGAAAGGCGTAATATCTGAACCATGTCGGATAGGGCTCGTTCGCGTCCGAAAGATACGAAATCCAGTTATCGAGGGATTTTTCAAGATCCTCGACAGCGATTTCTCCGTGCTGTTCGAGTTCCTGTTCTCCGTACTGCGCCTCAATGCCCAATTCTCGTGCGGCTCGTTCCTCAACTCTCGCCGCGCCCTCAGCCATTCTTTCTTTGTTGGGACGCACGTATTTATTCATCACCATTTCCCGCAGGAGCGAGAGGGCGCGGGGGCGCGATTCGGCTCCGAACATTTTTCTTTTCTGTTCCTTATTGGGATCAAGCGCAAGGCGTTCCAGGCGGTTGAGATAATTCTCTATGCGAGCCTCGGGATTCCGGGGCACTTTTTCGCCGGCTTGCCCTGAACCGCGTCGAAGGGTGCGTTGCTCCGTGCGTTTGGCGGCGGATTCCACCTCCAGGGCGTTGTGAAGACCATACCTATCTTTGAGGAAACCGTTTTCCATATGCTGGGATTATACGACAAAATGGCGGAAAAATCGAGTTTTGTAAGGGCTGTTCGAAAACTTCGGAATACAGAGGAGGCACAACCTGAGTCATCCTGAGCTTCGCGAAGGATCTCCTGTCGCGAACGTTAGGAGATTCCTCGCAGGCTCGGAATGACGAGTGGGAGTTTTTCGAACAGCCTAATTTTGCATTCCAAAAAAACAAGCGCGATCTCTCGCGCTCGCTTTTTTATTTCTACTCTTCCGATCTTCCTAACTTCTTGGCCTTCTTAGCTTCCTGGCTTCCTGGCTTCTTAACTTAATAGTCTTCCCCCATTCCGCTCATGCCCCCGCCGCCCATCGGAGGCGATTTCTTTTCGGGGATATTCGTGATTGCGGCGCCAACCGTCAGATAATTCGCGGCGACGGAAATCGCGTTTGTGAAAGCCATCTTCGTAACTTTCAAGGGATCAATGATGCCGGCTTCTTTGAGATCGCCCATTTTGTTCGTCATCGCGTTAAATCCTTTCCACGGCTCATTCTTTCTTTTCTGCAGATCCGCGATCACGCGATCCGGAGATTCGCCGCTGTTCGCAACGATCGCCCGAATCGGCGCTTCAAGCGCCCTGTTGAGGATCGCCGCGACCGCAGATCGCACGGCGTTGTCCGCCCCGGCTTTCGACACGGTTTCGGAAGCAACGTTGAAAAGCGCGATGCCGCCGCCGGGAACGATTCCCTCTTCCATCGCGGCGCGCGTCGCCGCCACGGCGTCTTCGACGCGCTGTTTCAATTCTTTCTGCGCGGATTCCGTGGGCGCGCCCACTTTGATGACCGCGACTCCTCCGGAAAGCTTGCCCAAACGTTCCTGCAATTTTTCTTTGTCGAAGTCGGAATCGGTCTTCTTGATTTGCGCGCGGATCTGCGCCACGCGATCTTCAATCGCCTTTTTATTCCCCTTGCCGTCCACAATCGTCGTATCGTCTTTGTTCGCGACCACGCGGTGCGCGGATCCAAGGTCGTCAAGACTCAGGTTATCCAACTTCTTCCCCAACTCTTCCGAAATAAACTGCGCACCGGTTATGACCGCGATATCCTGAAGCATTTCTTTCCGCCTGTCGCCGAAACCGGGGGCCTTCACCGCCAGCACGTTAAATATTCCGCGGAGTTTGTTCACAATGAGCGTGGCCAAGGCTTCGCCTTCGATCTCTTCCGCGATGATCACGAGCTCTTTCTTGCCGCTTTGCACTATTTTTTCGAGCAGGGCAAGTATCTCCTGGATCGAGGAAATTTTCTTGTCCGTCACGAGCACATAGGGGTTCTCGAGCACCGCCTCCATTCGTTCCTGATTCGAAATCATATACGGAGAAACATAGCCGCGGTCGAACTGCATTCCTTCCACCATTTCGAAGCTATTGCCAATCGTATTCGAATCTTCGATCGTCACGACTCCTTCGCGCCCGATCTTTCCCATCACGGTCGCGATAAGTCCGCCGATCTCTTCGTCCTTCGCCGAGAGCGTGGCGACCTCCTTTATCTTTTTATTGTCGTTGATAAGTTCGCGCTGGCCTTCAAGAGCCGTAAGGACCGATTGACTCGCCTTTTTAAGCTCCTCCGCAAGCTGGATCACGTTGAATCCTTTTTCGCGGATCACTTTTTCACCTTCGTCGATCATCGCGTGCGCCAAGACCGTGGCTGTCGTCGTGCCGTCTCCTACGCCCTCATTCGTTTTATCGGCCGCCTGCTTGATGAATTCGGCGCCCAAATTTTCCCACTTGTTCTCAAGTTCGATTTCTTTTGCCACCGTCACGCCGTCGAAGGTAACTTGCGGCGCGCCGTATCCTTTCTCGATCACGACCGCGCGGCCGCGGGGACCGAGGGTCATGGTAACGGCTTTCGCGAGCTGATCAATGCCTCGCTTGATCGCCGTACGCGCTTCTTCGTTGAATAAAAGTTGTTTTGCCATATTTTTATAATTTCAGCCCGTTTAGCTCGTTGGCTCTTTAGTAACCCATACGAATTTTCTAGAGTGCCGTAGAGCTATCGAGCCGAAGAGCTAATCGATGATTGCTAAGACGTCGTCCTCGTCTCCCACGAGATATTTTTTTCCTTCGATTTCGATCTCGTCAGGACCGTATTTTTTGAAGAGAACCGTGTCGCCGACCTTGACTGCCATCGGAACCCGTTCGCCTTTCTCAAGCTTCCCGGGACCGACCGCAAGCACCTTGCCCCTTATGGGCTTTTCCTTCTCCGCCGAATCCGGAAGAACGATGCCGGACTTCGTGGTTTTGTTTTCCTCAAGAGCCTCAAGGAAAACGTGATTCGATAATGGTTTGAAATTCATACGTATAATCCCTGTTTCTAAAAACGACCTTTTTAATTTTTAATCCTCATCTAGTATAGCAGTATTAGCAATCGTGTCAAGCGATTGCCAATCCGCGTTTTTATGCAGGAAAATAAAAAGGCGAGTCGTAGGAGGCTCGCCAAATACACGATCTCAGCCGCAATGTTTTGAAAATTCCCCGAGAAACCAGGGGTCGGTGATCTCTGCGATCGGAAAAAGATATTCCCGGGTCTCGCGGATATATTTTTGCTTGCGCTCGGGAGGCCAACATCCAAACGACCGAAGGTTATCAACGCGATCGCTACATTTCACGGAGCGCACTTCCTGGGGCGCATTCTGGATTTCCCAAAAGTATTTCCCCGGATCCTTCTCGCCACGCACCACCACTGCGCCGGTTACCGCATCGAAAACGGGCAGGGTTTTCGAGAGCAACTGCGACCATTCGTAGACCTTCGGACCAAAGAGGGACAATGTTGCGTCGGGAGGCGCCGGCGTGTCTTCGTTCACGTCATGGATAAGCGCAGTCGCGATCACCTCAGGGTCGAATATTCGGCGTTCCTGGATAAGGATGAGGGCGACGCGCCGACAATGCTCAAACACCCGCTCGCCACTATCTCTTACCTGGCCGTGATGTTCGCGCTTTGCGAACCAGTAGGCGTTTTGAACGAATTTCAAATCGCGCGGGCTCAATCTGTCTTTAAGAAGCCCGAAGAATATCTCTCTGTTCACTTTTCACCTCCAATTGTCTCAAGGATTTCTGCCTCCAGGGTAGCGGAAAAACATTTAAAAATCAAGCAATTTTCTCTGAAGCCGATCTGTAAAATTTCCTCTCAAAACCGTTCCGCAGCGAATTGACGTGAAATCTTTAGTGCTTCTTCACGCGATCGTAGATGTTCAAAACCGCTTTCACCGCATCGCCCGCGGAAATATTGTTCTGCTTGTAGAAAACGTCCGAAACGTCGCCCACGGCCCAGATGCCGGAAACCGATGTCGCCTGCGTTTTGTGGTCAACGACGATCTCGCCCAATTCGTTCAGCTGCACCAGGTCTTTTATGAAATCCGAATTCGGCACAATGCCGATTTCCACAAAAACGCCGTCGAGCGCAATCTTCTTCGTCTCGCCGGTTTTTACGTTTTTCATACGCGCGCCGGACACGAAATCTTTGCCTTTGATTTCTTCGACGACCGTGTTCCAAAGAATTTCAACCTGCGGATGGGATTTTATTTTCTCCTGCGTGATCGGATCGCCCCTCAGGACTTCCGAGCGAACCATGAGATAAATTTTTGAAGCGTAATGGATGAGGTCGATCACGCCCTCAAGCGCGGAATTCCCTCCGCCAACGACCGCGACTGTTTTCCCGTCGAAAAGCGGCGCGTCGCAGGTCGTACAATAGACGACTCCCTTTCCTTCGAATTCTTTTTCACCGGGGATCCCGAGCTTCCTCCGGCGGCTCCCCGAGGCTACCAGAATATACCGTGTTTCATAAATTTTTCCGGCCTGCGTTTTCACGCTAAACCCTTCGCCGGTTTTTTGAACGACGGCCACGAGGTCGCCGTCCGCAATTTCAACACCGCTCTGTGCACGGAGATGTTCCTCGAAGTTTTTTGCAAGGTCAAATCCGGAGATGGATTTTGTGCCAATCCAGTTCTGCACGTCGGCCGAAACCAAAGACTGCCCGCCGAATATGTCGGTGATGAGCAGCGTTTTTATTTTTTTTCGGGCGGCGTAAACACCCGCCGCCACACCCCCCGGTCCTCCTCCTATGATGATGAGATCGTACATGATAAATAACTGATAACAATTAACTAACGACTATTAACAAGAGAGTTTAAATAACAACGAACAACG
>JBGPES010000056.1:0-6316 GCA_041482935.1 Minisyncoccia bacterium
AATACTTCGTGTTTGAAGAGCACGAAATGGAGCAAGCGGCGGAACTGTTTCATAGTGCGCGAACGATCGTAGGATTCAGCATGAACCGCTACGACGTACCCGTGCTCAATTTATATTTCGCGCGCCTGCCTGCCGGTAGGCAGGGCTTGGCGCCGCCGAAACTTTGGGAAAAAGAACGCGTGGATCTTTTGGAAGAGATCGAGATGGCCGCCGGACAGCGCGTAAGCTTGTCCAAACTTTCCGAGACGAACTTGGGAATAAAAAAAGACCGCCATGGTTCCGAGGCGATCGGATTGTATAAAGAGGGGAAAATGGATGAGCTCAAGGAATATTGCATAAAAGACGTTCGGCTCACGAAAGACCTCTATGATCTATACCGCAAGCAGAGGTTTTTCATGATGCCCGACAAAAAAACGGGGGAAATCATGAAGGTGGAGTTCTCGAGTCCGCAGGCGGCGCTGCTTTGATCGTGGGCGCTGAACTACGCGGACATGAAAATCCATCGCGGAATGGTGCGGAAAATAAAATGCCGCTCTGAAAATCAGAGCGGCGAATTTATCTAATTGTGCAGTTTGCGCACAGCGTGGTACACGCATTCATTTTTGTCGTTAAACACTTCTGCGGTTATCCTGTCGCGAACATTTCTGTCGGCGGCTATTTTTACTGCGGCGAGAGAAGGGAAGTCTCTGACTGTGAGCCCGGCCGCATCATCTTCGCTCGAGAGCATTTCTTGTTCATTCATTAGCACAAGCCTGAACTTGTTTTTCGGAGCCCTCGTCCGTTCAAATATTGTAGAATTCTCAGTGTTCACAGAATATCTCCTTGACCGATACTGATTCAAGGTTATCAATTTTTCGGTGATTGTCAATCCATTGTACTCGTAATTTTGTGCATAAGCGATTATAATTTCGAAATATGAAGCATATCTATTTAGACTACGCCGCTTCCGCCCCCGTTGCATCGGAAGTTTTGCGCGCCATGGGGCCGTACTTCGCGGAAAAGTTCGGGAACCCAGGGTCGCTTCATTCGTTCGGCCAGGAAGCGATTGCGGCGATCGATGCGTCGCGCGAGGGCATAGCGAAGGCAATTGGCGCTGATTTTCGCGAGATAATTTTCACTGGTTCGGCGACCGAGGCGAATAATCTTGCATTGCGGGGAGTTTTAAAAGAATATAGGATTCGGAATTTAGAATTTAGGGGGGCAGAAAAGGGGAAAAAGGAAGTCGAATCGCTAAATCCTCAATCCTATATTCTAAATCCTCGTATAATTGTTTCTTCAATTGAACACGAATCGATTCTTGAAACCGCGCGAGATTTGGAGCACGATGGAGTCGAGGTGATATATTTGCCCGTCGAACGAGGTGGCATTGTGAATCTCGAAAAATTGAAGTCTGCCTTGAACGAGCGGACGATTTTGGTTTCCATAATGTATGCGAATAATGAAATTGGAACCATAGAACCAATTTCGGAAATTGCAAAATTGGTTCAAGAATTTAGAATACAGAATTTAGAATTTAGGAAGAGCCAAAACCCTAAGTCCTATATCCTAAGTCCTATATCCTATCCGCTCTTCCACGCCGATGCCGCTCAGGCATTCCAGTTCCTCGATTGCAACGCCCAAAATTTGGGTATGGATCTGATGACGCTCTCGGCACATAAAACGTACGGGCCGAAGGGGATCGGCGCGCTCTATGTTCGGGATGGTACGAAACTCGGGTCGGTTACAACGGGCGGTAGCCAGGAGTTCGGCCTGCGCAGCGGCACCGAAAACGTGCCGCTCATTGTGGGTTTTGCCAAGGCCATGGAACTTGTGATGAATGTACGTGAACAAGAGGCAAAAAGAATCGCCGGTTTTCGCGATCATTTCTTTGCCGAGCTCACAAAGATATATCCGAAAGCGAAGTCGAATGGTCCGGAAAAAGATTCCGAGCGCCTGCCGAATATTCTGAATATTTATTTCCCTGATTACGAATCCCAAGATTTGCTCACAAAATTCGATCTGGCGGGACTCGCCGTATCCGCGGGTTCGGCGTGCCGCAGCCGCGCCGTCGAATCGTCATACGTGATTGAGGCGCTGGGGTATTCGAAAGACCGCGCGAAGAGAAGTATCAGATTTAGTTTCGGCAGACCGACGACGGAAAAAGATGTCGAACGAGCTCTCGGAGTTATAAAACAAAGTTTATAATTCGTGTTTGATGCGGGGAGGCGGAATTCATGCGGGGAATTGCAACTTTTCCTTAAGGAAATTCGTACTATATAATAAATAATCATGGACCCGGCCAAAAAATCTCAAAAAGCGCTTATCATCATTGCCGCGATCCTCTTCGCCAGCGTCCTTGGGGCGTCGGTTGTCACGCCCCGGGCGCAGGCAAGCGTTTTGAGCGATCTGTGGAACAATTTTCTGAGGTCTTTCGGTCCGAGATCGGCGGAACCCGCTCCTGCCGCGCAATCGCCCGGCAATGTGCCGCTTTATAAACCCGCCGTTGATTACGAAGCGGCCGTGGTGGACGCGGTCAAAAAGGCGTCGCCCGCAGTCGTCGCCATTACGATCTCGAAGAACTTGCCTGTCATCGATAATTGCCCGAGCGATCCGTTCGGAAATCTGCCGCCGGAATTCCAGCAATTTTTTGGAAATCAATTTCCCGACATGGCCCAGCCGTGCGACAATGGCGGAAAAACTCAACTGCAGGAGGTTGGCGGAGGATCGGGATTCATCATTTCTTCCGATGGCCTGATTTTGACGAACAAGCATGTTGCGAGTGACAAGGCGGCGTCGTATACGGTGTTTACGAACGACGGGAAAAAATATGACGCGAAGATCCTTGCGGTGGATCCCGCGCAAGATCTTGCGGTCATGAAGATCAAGGCGGCGGGATTGCCCACCGTTGATTTGGGGGATTCCGACGCCCTCAATTTAGGCCAGACCGCGATCGCCATCGGAAATGCTTTGGGGGAATTCAAGAATACGGTATCGGTGGGCGTTGTCTCGGGTCTCGCGCGGACGGTTACCGCAGGCAATCCGAGCGTTGGCCAGGAAACCATACAAGGCGTGATTCAGACCGACGCGGCGATCAATCCGGGAAATTCGGGCGGTCCGCTCTTGAACCTGCGTGGCGAGGTGATCGGCATCAACACGGCGATCGCCGAAGGCGCACAGAATATCGGGTTTGCGATTCCCATCAATCGGGCAAAACGCGATATTGATTCGGTAAAAGCGAACGGAGAGATCCGGGCGGCGTTTCTGGGGGTGCGATACCTCGCGGTTACGGCAGACATCGCGAAACAGCAGAAATTGCCGGTGGATTATGGCGCCCTCGTGCGCGGATCGGATCAGGGACCGGCGGTAACGAAAGACTCTCCCGCGGAGAAAGCGGGGATTCGGGCGGAAGACATTATTTTGGAGGTGAACGGACAAAAAATAGATTCGGACCACGCGCTGGGGGATGAGGTGGCAAAATATAATGTGGGCGATGCAGTCACCTTGAAAATCGATCGCGGCGGGAAAGAAGTAACGCTTCACGCGACGCTTGCGAAGCGGACGGCAAATTAGGGAGCCGCAATTAATTGACATTATTTTTGTTACCTGCTATAATGTCGACAGCTTATCAAGGTTTCGGCGTTGTCTTGATCCGGAGGATGATTATGAAAATGGGGATCAGTAAATCGACCCTGTATGACGTTGCGAGTTTGGTGGCCCCCGCACTGGTCTGGCTCTCTGTGTGCTCGGACAGGTTCAAGAACCTGCTGGCTGCCGTCCCGGTGCGCAAGGGCTAGTCTTCGTGGGGCGGGAAACGAATAAAATTTTCCCGCCCCCCATCCACTTCAGTCGATTATCCTGGTTAAGAATATAATCGGTTGAAGCGGGTGTGCGAAGAAAATTATTCATCCGACACTCAAAATGGTGTGCTATACTTTAAATAACAATTCGTAATTAAATGCCCAATTTCCATCGTTTCACTATCAAAGCCCAGGAAGCGTTGCAAAACGCGCAGGAGCTCGCGGCGAAGAAGAATCACGGCGAACTCAAGGCGCTTCACCTTTTGGCGGCGCTTATTGAAGACGAACAATCGCTTGTGATACCGCTCTTGCGGCGTTCGGGAGCGAACGTCGAAAAGCTCAACGAACAGGTTGAATTGGAGCTCTCGCGCTTGCCGCGCCTCGGAGGCGCATCCGCCGTGGGACAACTCTACCTTTCTCAGGAACTTATGAAAGTGCTTGATCAGTCGGCGAAAGTCGCCGCCCAGCAGAAAGACGAGTTCGTTTCGTGCGAGCATATGCTGCTCGCGCTTCTCGATGTTCCGTCGACGGCGAAGAACGCGCTTGAGCAGTTCGGCGTGCGGCGCGAGGTGGCATTCCGGATTCTGGCGCAGCTCCGCGGTTCGATGCGGATTACGGACGAAACGCCGGAAACCAAATTTCAGGTGCTCGAAAAATACGCGATCAACCTTACGGACAAAGCCCGCGCGGGCCAACTCGATCCCGTGATTGGCCGCGAAGAGGAATTGCGGAGATTGATGCAGGTTCTTTCCCGCAGAACGAAAAACAATCCGGCCCTGATCGGCGAGCCCGGCGTTGGAAAAACAGCGATCGTCGAAGGCTTGGCGCAGAGGATTGTTGCGGGCGATGTTCCCGAGCTCCTGAAGGGCAAACAAATTTTAATGCTTGATCTCGGGTCCTTAATCGCGGGAACGAAGTTCCGGGGCGAGTTCGAGGACCGCTTGAAAGCGTTCGTGAACGAGATCAAGAACGCCGCCGGCCAGATCATTTTATTTATAGACGAAATTCACACGATCGTGGGCGCAGGGGCCGCGGAGGGAGCGGTTGACGCATCGAACTTACTCAAACCTGCGCTCGCCCGCGGAGAACTGCACGCGATAGGGGCGACGACGATCCGCGAATATCAGCGGTATATCGAAAAAGATCCCGCGCTCGAGCGGAGATTCCAGCCGATCATGGTTGAAGAGCCGTCACTCGAAAATTCAATCTCGATCCTCCGCGGTCTCAAGGAAAAATACGAGATCCATCATGGCTTGAGGATTTCGGACGAAGCGATCATAGAGGCGGTAAATCTCTCGGCCCGCTACATTACCGACCGGTTTTTGCCGGATAAAGCCGTGGACTTGATTGACGAAGCGGCGGCTTCGCGGCGGCTTGAAACCGAAAGCTTGCCGAAAGAAATTGACGTTATGCGGCGCGAAATTACGCGGCTCGAGATCGAACGGCAGGCTTTGACGAAAGAAGGCCAGAAAGGAACGGATCGTCTGAAAGAGATCGACAAGGGGCTGAAGGATCTCAAGGAAAAAAACGACGATCTTTCGGCGCGTTGGCATACCGAAAAAATAAAATTTGAAACATTGCATCAGCTCCGCCAGAAGATCGACAATTTGCGGCGCGAGGCCGAGGTCGCGGAGCGTGAAGGCAACCTCGAACGCGTGGCGCAGATCATGTACGGGCAATTGCCGCAGGCGGAAAAAGATTTTGCGATATTCGAAAAGAAGAATTTTGGAGCGCCTCGCGGGAAAAAGGCGAAAAAAGGAGAAGAGGGAAGATTCTTGAAGGAAGCCGTAGATAAGGAAGATGTGGCGGCAATCGTTGCCACCTGGACGGGGATTCCTTTGACGCGAATGCTTGAATCCGAAGGCGAAAAGCTCGTGAGGATTGAGGAGGTGCTTGACGGCCGGGTGGTCGGCCAGGAAGAAGCGATCAAGGCGGTCGCGAATGCCCTTCGTCGCGCGCGCGCTGGACTTGCCGATGCGAACAGGCCGCTGGGATCGTTCATGTTCCTGGGCCCCACGGGCGTCGGAAAAACCGAACTTGCGAAAGCGCTCGCCGAATTCATGTTCAACGACGAAAAGGCGCTCGTGAGGATCGATATGTCCGAATACATGGAACGGCACGCGACGAGCCGCCTTATCGGTTCGCCGCCCGGATATGTTGGCCACGAAGACGGAGGACAATTGACCGAGGTCGTTCGCCACCGTCCGTACAGCCTGATCCTTTTCGATGAGATCGAGAAAGCGCATCCGGAAGTCTTCAACCTTTTGCTTCAGATCCTGGATAACGGCAGGCTTACCGACGGAAAAGGGAAAGTGGTGAATTTCAAGAACGCGATCATCATCATGACCTCGAATGTCGGGAGCCAATATTTGAAGGCAATGTCGAATCTCGGGTTCGCCGCGGGCGGCGCGGTCGAGGATCGGCGGGAAGAAGGGGGATATCGCGAGAAGGTGATGGAAGCGCTTCGCGAAAGTTTCCGGCCGGAATTTTTAAACAGGGTTGACGAGATCACGATCTTTAATCCCTTGCGCAAAGCCGAT
>JBGPES010000057.1:0-6076 GCA_041482935.1 Minisyncoccia bacterium
CTATGCTCTTTTCGGAGAAACGCATTAACCTCTTGCGGCGTGGGATTTCGAATTTCTTCGTGGGGCATATTTAAAAAATATTCTTCTGAAAGATGTTTGTGGTTCCACGATAACAAGCTGTCCCAAGACGGGGGCGCAAACTACAACCGCTTTTCGCCGCCCCTCTGCGGATGGATATGCTGCCGGTGATTATGCTGACCATCCTTGCAGCCGCAGGGCTGAAGCGCCTCGCCGTGCTTCGAGCAGGTTCTCTCTTGGCAATCTTGAGGCTTCTCCGAAACCCCTTTGCATTCCCCCGTACAGATATAGTGCATAAGAAAATTATAGCAGATTTGGTGACTGCTTACCGTGGAGCCTCGGCGGAGTAGCATACGGGCTTGCCCGCCTCTGGCGGGAGTGAACGCTCGCCCCGAGTCTGTTGAAGGATGTTCGAACGATGCCGATAGGTATTCCAAGCTATTGAACCATTACGAGCTTGGTGAATAATACAATCCAGCAAGCAATGTATTCGAGGTACTCCATATTATAGACGTGAAATAGCAGTTGGCCTCGAAGTTCCTGAGCCCCCTCGTCCGTTCTTCACCAAGGCGAAAGACGTATTTCAGTTCCACGCGCGACGTTTGTGTCTGTTGCAACATGATTTCCGAGACAAGAATCCGGTAAGGATTGCGCGTCCGCCGCCACGGAAAATCGCGCTTGTGCGCACGGTAATAATTCCGGATCTCTCGCCTAAAATTTTTGATGCTGAGCATTTAATAAATCTGGATCCCCGCTTTTGTGGGGATGACGGTTAAATATAGAACTTCGCGAGCGGACATTTCTTTTTTATATGATCGTGCGCACGCGCAGGACAGTATTTGCGGCCATAATCGATCAGGAGATAAGTGATATTGAACCAGTCTTTTTTGGGTACGATTTTCATGAGGTCGCGCTCGATCTTTACCGGGTCGGTGTGCTTGGTAAGTCCCAGCCATTTCGCCAACCGCTTCACGTGAGTATCGACGGCAATCCCCTCCACAACGCCATAGGCGTTGCCCAAAATGACGTTGGCGCTCTTCCTGCCCACACCGGGGATCGTGACCATTTCTTTCATCGTTTTCGGCAATTTACCACGGAACCTTTCTTTGACGACTTTCGCTGCAGCAAGAATATTCCTCGTCTTCGCGCGATAAAAACCGCACTGGTAGATATCTTTTTCAAATTCTCTTGGCCTCGCTTTTACATAATCGCTGAGCTTGGGATATCTCTTGAAAAGCGCGGGCGTTACCTGATTCACTTTCTTATCCGTGCACTGAGCGGAGAGCTCGACCGCGACCAAAAGTTCCCAATTATTGGAATAAGTAAGCGCGATCTTGGGATTTGGGAAAAGCTTTCTGAGTATCTTCGTGATTTTCGCGGCGCGTTTTTTGGGTACGGACAATTCTTTGGGCGGAATCATATAAAGTTTATTAAAGCATAAGAATCTTAATCAGTCTTGGCAATCAGTAGAAAAACTTGACAAATTTTACTCATCTGCTATAGTCTTCTCGATGCTGAAAAAAGCAGGGGTAATGTCAATTGCATTGCATTGCCCAGCACCCACGGTCTAGCTGCGATTGATCAGGCGACGCACGGGGAAAGGAATACCTATATATTCCGCCTCTCCTGGTTCCCGCATTGCCCAATCCGTGACGTGCCGATTTCTTCCCTGACCTAGGCACTCTTGCTCCTAGGGCTTTTTCTTTTCTCAATTTCCATTACATTTAGAAAGATGGTAAAAATCCTTACGCAAAAATTCTTCAACCGGCCGACCCTTGCGGTCGCCCGCGCACTATTAGGCAAATTCCTCATTCGGCGCTATCGCGGAAAAAACATCGCCGTTATGATCACCGAGGTCGAGGCCTACGACGGGCCGCAGGATCGCGCCTCGCACGCAAGCCGCGGCATGACGCCGCGCACGAAAATCATGTTCGGCGAAGCCGGAAGGTTTTACATTTATTTCACCTACGGCATGCACTGGCTCGTAAATATCGTAACGGGACCAAAGGGTTATCCGGCGGCAACCCTGATACGCGCCGGGCGCACTCCGGATGGGAAAGATATCGTGGGACCCGCACGCCTCACGAAATATTTAAAGATCGATAAACGATTCAATGATGAACCGGCAAATAAAAAAACAGGTCTTTGGTTCGAGAATCGTACTGTGCAATTCAAACCGTCAAAAATCGTCGCAGAAAAACGCATCGGCGTGGACTACGCCGGAAAAATTTGGGCTAACAAACTCTATAATTTTAAAATTGAAACCGCGAACGTTGACCATAACTATTCGCTTATTCGCGCGAATAAGCGAATAGTTCGGTGAAGAAAATCCCTTGTTGAGACGTTGAGACAAAGGGATAATACGGAACGTCAACGATAAAAGTAAATAATAAGCCTCGCTATTCCTCGGAAGAATGCAGAACTCCGCGCTCGATAAGAAATGACTGAACCTGTTCCGCTGCGCGGGCGCGATGGCTCACGGCATTCTTTACGTCATCAGGGAGTTCGGCGAATGTTTTTCCGTCAAAGCCATCCGGCGCAAAGATCGTATCATAAGGAAGCTGGGGATGCGCTTCGCCGCGTGCTTCTTCCGTAATCAAACCGTCGATCTTCCCCGAGAAAGCAACGCGTCTGCCATCGGGAAACACGAGTACCATTGCGCATTCAAAATAAGCGCTGCGCTCGTCGGAGGGAACGCCCCGCAGCCTCGCAAGAGTATAAGCGGCAATCTTTTCGCCGGGCACTCCCTCGCCGATCCAACGAGCGGAGAATACTCCGGGCGCACCGCCAAGCGCTTTGATGCAAACGCCGGAATCATCACCGATAACCCAATCTTTTTGCTCCATTTTTTCCGAGACAAACACCGCTTTCTTCGTTGCGTTTTCTTCGAACGTGTTTCCGTCTTCAACGGGATCTTCGGTAATACCGACATCCTCCATGCTCAAAATCTCCGCATTGGTATCGGCAAAGATTTCTCTCAATTCTTCCACCTTCCCCTGATTATGGGTCGCAAAAATAATTTTCATCCCGTTAGAGACAAGAAACGTTTGCGTTTCCGCAAACTCGACACAAGACCTTTTTCCAATGTGTACGCATTGTTGAGAGATTGAATTTGGCTGGCAGTTGGGTCGTTTCTAACGTGATTCATCCAATTGTTTCGTTCTATCTAAAACGGACTGGGATCCTCAACTCTTTCTGGTTCTGCGGAAGCCCCAAAGGATTGTCGTTCATGAGAATGACCGTGCCGGTCGCGAACTTGGGCGGAGTGAACGCGATCGCCGCCGAGAACGGCACCGAACCCGTTGACATCCAGCCGCCAGGGTTCCCTCATGCCTGCGCGGGACCTTGGCCCAATACCTTTCCATTGCCATCCAAAACTTTCACCGGAAATGATGCTTCAAAGAACCAGCCGCCCCCGTTTACCGTTCCTGAAATCATTATGGGTGATGCGATGATTACATTCGCCGTAGGTTCGAGGACGGCAAGATGCCCGTCAGCGGAAACGACGGGCTGCAGGACGGGTGGAAGTTCGTTCGCGGAAGGCAATGCCGGCCCTTTTGCCGAAGGGACGAATAAAAGAACACCCAAAAGAATAAATATAACAGCGGCGAGAACGATAACGACTTTTTTCATCCCGTGAGAAGCAGATTGCGGTCAATACGAATCTGCAAAATTGTAATATGGCAACGACTATACATTAGGTTAAATATTTTGATTGAATAACGCGACCGCGGCTTCTAATGGGATCATATTTATTTCAGCACGCCCTCTCGTCTCAAAATCGAAATTTTTGCCTTCGTTCCCCGGGCATAGCCTCCCGGCGCGCCATCCGAACGCACCACCCGGTGGCACGGGACCCGCTTCGTGTCGGGATTATTGTGCATGATATTCCCTACTGCGCTATAGGCATGCGAACTTCCCGCGCGGCGCGCAACTTCCTTATAGGTGAGCGTCTTCCCGCGCGGGATGCGGGCGACTACCGCATAAACTTTCTCCGTGAACGTTCGCATAGAATTAAAAATCGGTTGTTTCGCCGATCTTAAGCGGAATGAACTTTACGCCTTGCGACTCAAGAATCCCGCCTATGAGACGCGGCACGAAATCAGGGTGCGCGAGGATCCCTTCGTGCACGCCGAAACAAATTTTAGGATTAATTTCTTTCGCGTAATCGATCGTCTCCTCAATCTTCGACCATGGCGCGATCGCGGGCAGTGCGAGAATTTCGACCGGTTTCCCGGGATGTATGAACGCGTCGCCGGGATAGAATAATCGGTTTGCGATGAAATAACCGGTATTGGCCACGGGCGGCAATGTCGGATAAATAACCGCGTGGTCTTTGCCAAAACCCTCGATAAGCACTTCTTTAAACACGAATTTCCCGCCGTCCTCCACGAGGGTATAGTTTATTTTTCCCCTTCCCAAGAAATTGCCTACTCCCCTGTTTGTAAGAATGACCGCCCGAGGATTTCGTGCCAGGACCCTTTTTAAGGAATCAAGAGAGAGATGATCCTGGTGCTCGTGCGTAATCAAAATAATGTCGACGCCGGTAAGATTATCCTGAGCGGTGCTCAAATTTCCCGGATCGGTAAGTAGCCTTACTCCGCGTTCTTCAACCAGGAAACATGAGTGGCCGAGCTTAGTGATTTTCATATCGCGGGCGGAAGTATTTTTGAGATGGGATCTAGGAAGAATCGAATGCCTGATTGAGCGCTTCCGCTTTCTTGTTTACCACGAAAATGTAGAACATCTCTAAAATGCCCAAGGTATTGATAAGAAGCAGGGCGGTAAACCAGCCCTTATGCTTCACGTTTGCCGCCTTCCAGAGGGCGACTCCCTTCCAGGGCAGGGTCCAGAGGATAAGCAGTACCAGGACGTACGGATTCGAAAATATTGTATTTATCATGACAGAGGCTGGGGTTCTTTTTTAATAGTGTACCTCAGTTTTTCAATCAAGAAAAGCCCGGCCGGTTTCTATTCTCAGCTCGCGATGCATTGATTGAGGGCTTCGACCTGATTGTTGTAGGCATCGATCATTCCTCTCGTCTTCATGAGAAGATCGTTGTACTGGCCCGCGAGCGCATTGAAGCGATCAACTTTTTCGTTGTACTGCGGACCGGGAGAAGTATGGTCAATATCGGCTTTCTCGGCCGCAAGTTCCTGCTGCATTCCCTGAAGCTGTGTTTGGTTCGCATCGATCGCGGACCTGAGCGAAGGATCGGCCAGCGGACAATCAGACGCCGGCCTCCCGAACACCTGCACGCCAAGCCAAGATTTCTCTCCCTCAAATATGCCCTGCTGAACCGCGACGCCGATCTCGGTGTAGCGCTGGTTTAAAATATTCTCCCGATGGCCGGGGCTGTTCATCCACGCTATGACCATATCTTTGTCATTCACGAAATTTCCCAGCGCCAGGTTTTCTCCAAGGGCGAGATAATCGTAGCCGATCTGCCCCGCAACCGTGATAGCGCTCGAGCTCGCGGGAGAAACATGAGCAAAGTATTGTTTCGCGAACATATCCTTGAGGCGCAATTCGGCGATCTCGTCGAGCACCGCATTCTCCTTGAGCGCAGGAAGGCTGCCGTTGTCTTTTCTTTCCGTGTTCGTCCATTGGATAATCCCCGTGCGAGTGAGCGCGGCGGGAACCCCGGACTTTATGGGAGTGGTAGGTTGTCCGGGAGATTGTGCTTGGGTCGTACCCCGTACGGGTGAGCGCAAGGGCGGCGGCGCGGAAAATCCCTTCCGAATCTCCTGTACGGCGGCATTAACCGCGCCCTGTTCGAATCCCGCGATCCTCGGCCCGAAATAATTGAAGATAGAGACCCGCAAGTAGAACGCCAGTCCGAAAACCGCGAGGAGGGAAACCCAAAAGACGAGTTTTATCTTATTCATTCTCAAGTATTCATTATATCATCGATCATATTGAGCTTGGTGAATAATCTCCAAAACGCAAAAAGCGCCTGACGGCTTTGGTAAAACGAGAGTGTCGAGCTTTCATATAAACCAAATCATCAAACGCTTCCGTGCACTATCAGCGTATTCCGGTTTTCGCACGGTTTCA
>JBGPES010000058.1:0-6055 GCA_041482935.1 Minisyncoccia bacterium
CATCCGGTGATCTCATAGCCGAGAAATTTGATACCGGCTATTTGAATGCGCTGCTCATATTCGCTGGTGCAATCGCGGTTATAACCATAGCCCATTACGTCATGAAGGCGATTCTGGGTATGGAGCATAAGCACTTCTCCCGAAATGCGGTGCTCGCTTTCTGGCTCGCCTATATTTTGACCCGCCCGCTTGGCGCATCTATCGGTGACTATCTGTCACAGACACAGAGCGACGGCGGACTGGGCCTCGGAACAACTGTAACGAGCGGCCTCTTCCTTGCCGCGATATTGGGCTTGGTTATTCATCTCACGCGTACGAAAGAAGATCGGATTACTCCTGAGGTTGCAAAGCGCGGTTACGACTAAAATAAAATTATTTTGTTCCCGATTCGAATGAAGTCAAGAAATGAATAAAAAGGTAATTATTATATTTATCCTTACTCTGGCCGCGCTCGCCCTGCTGTGGGCTTATGCGTTCGGGCCTCTCTCCGGAGCCATAACCGCCAAAGTAAATCCTGCTTCGCTCCAACCAATCGCTACGCAAACGAAGATAAGCAATCAGAATGTCGCGTTCAACGCGTACCACAACAAAGACCTCACAGAGAATTTTTATACCGTCAAATTCCCGCAGTCATGGCAGCTGCAGCCGTCGGGCCAGATCGGGAGTTATCAGTTCATATTCGACAACGGGAACGGCTCTGCGGTGCTCCAAGACGTGGCCGACAACACGACGCTCGAGCTGTTCGTTCTGAGCCAGGATGAGCCGAATTTCAAGAAGACCATTGCCGGATACAACCGCATCAATTACCAAAAGATATCGGTGAATGGAAACGATGCGTACCAACTGACTTACCACAGTACCGCAAGCGGCACGGATTATGAAACCGTAAAGACGTATATTTCGGGGCCGGATCATGCCGCCGTGATCACGCTCACCGCTAAGCAGGGTAATTTCGCGAGTATGCAGTCCATTTTCAACTCCATCCTGAACAGTTTCCAGTGGGAAAACAAATAACATGAGGCAAATCTTTCTTTTTGTTTCGCTCGCAGTGCTCGGCTTCGGGATATACCTAAAATATTTTTATGATGTTCCCGACAATCAGATCCAGATCAACTTCTTCGTGAGCTGGTTCCTGATCATTGTAGGCGGCGCAAGTATTCTTATGAACCTGTTCTGGAGCAATCAAAAAAAGAGAAAAGAAGAATAACCATGCCAGATATCATTGTGGCGGAAAACCTGAGCAAGTCCTACGGCAGCCAAAAGGCCGTGGAAGGATTGAATCTTCGCCTGAAACGCGGAGAATTTTTCGGTTTCCTCGGACCGAACGGCGCAGGAAAGACGACGACAATACGGATGATAACGGGGATTCTGCAGCCGGACAGCGGAACTATCGCGATCGACGGCCATGTTTCGGGAGATAAGCAATCCATCGCGAAAGTGATCGGCGTCGTTCCTGAAAGCCGCGGCTTTTACGATTGGATGACCGCCGTCGAATACCTTGGATTTTTCGCTGAACTCTACGGGGTCGTCGGAAAAGAAAAAAGGGAGCGAATCGCATCGCTCCTTTCCGAAGTCGATCTCGCGAAACGCAGACATTCGAGGATTGGAACGTATTCCCGCGGCATGCGGCAGCGTCTCGGACTTGCTCGCGCCCTCATTAATAATCCTCAAGTTCTTTTTCTTGATGAGCCGACACTCGGACTCGATCCGCAAGGGCAAGAAGATATACAGCTTCTTTTGAAAAAACTGAATGCCAAAGGGGTTACCGTTTTCCTCTCGTCCCACCTTCTAAACGAAGTATCCAACCTTTGCTCTCGCATCGGCATTATCAACAACGGTAAATTAATCGCCGAGGGCACAGTCAATGAATTGCGGGAAAAGGCCAAACTGAACAAAGAAAAAACGCTTACCGACATTTTCCTTAACCTTACGCGCAATAATTCATAACCAATGTTTACGCATATCTGGAAAAAAGAAATACGGGGAGAGCTTTATACGTGGAAAAGCATGTTGTGGCTCGTGATCGCATCATTACTTTTTAGCTTCACGAGTTATTTGTTGCTCACGAACCAAGAATTGAGCCTTCTCGACCAAACGGAGCTTCTCTGGCTCCTCGGCAAGATCATTATCGGAGTCGCGCTTCTCATTATTACGATCGACGCCTCGTCCATTTTGAACGTCGAGTTCGAAAAAGAAACGGCAGAGAGCCTTTTCCTCTCGCCTGTTTCCTTAAAAGATATTATTCTCGGGAAACTTTTCGCCTCGCTCACGCTGTGGGCCGCGATCTTCGTTATATCGACCCCGTATATAATTGTCACTTCGGCTGGGTCGCATCTCGCATGGGCATTCATGGGCTATGTCGCGCTACTCGGCACACTCGGTGTTGTCGGGTTCGTTTTCTTGATCTTCGGCATATCGCTTTTGTACCGTTCGAGCAAAAACACGATTACGACAGCGCTTCTCGTATTGCTTGCGTTTGCGGCTCCCGCGCTTTTCACTTCGACGCTTAAGAACGATATCGTTTCGCAAACATTCAGTAGTATTAATCCAATCGACAATATTTTTAACTCGCTCGATAACGTGCTCGTGGATTACAAAACATCTTTATTGCAGAATTGGCAGTTTATTTTGCCGCTTGTCATATTCTGCCTGATCACGCTTGCCCTTCTTTTCTTCAGCGCAAAACGATTCGAGAAACGGGGCGTCATCAAAAACGATAGATTTATGAAAAAAACACCTCTTTTATTTATAGGATTAATCTTCATCGGAGTGGCGGCTCGTTCTCATGCGGCTACGACCCCGCCGCTTTCCATGCAGATACTCTCGTCAAAGAGCTTGAGCGGTACGGCGGGCGATTTCGTGACGGTACAGGGACAAATCACGAACACCGGATCAAAACCCCTTGGCGACGTCACGACCTATCTCTCTCTCATGGATAACCAGAACAAGCTTCCGGTCGATCTCGAGGACTGGAGCGCGGAAAAGGGCCTCTACATCGGCACAATCGACGCCGGGCAGACGCTGCCGCTTAACTGGAAGATACATTTCGTGAAAGCCGGGACGTACTCCCTGATCATGATCGCCGAAGCTGCGGGAAACGATTCCCCGCAGGTGAGCAGCATCACTCAATTTAACGTGAGTCCGAAGCGGAATCTCAATCCGGGACAGGTACTCCCCGTGGCGCTCGGAACACCCATCGTTCTTATTTTCATCATTTTTCTGCTTGCCTATCGGAGGCGCGTAGAGGAATAAATTTTTTCTATCGCCATAACTAAAGATCCTCCGGATCGATATTGACCGAATCGTTACCGAATAACCACCTCAATCTTTTCTGGGCTGGCGTTTCCGGCCTCGGCGTTTTTTGTTCACGCAAGGTCTGGAGAAAATATCTTAGTTCGTCCGCCGCATGATCTTCGCCTCGCGTGTCCACATCTTCGGGATTTGTCTCGCTGTGGATGAGCGCGGGGAGTGTTTTGATCATATTAACGTTCGTATCGAAAATCTTGAGCTTGGGTGGAGTAGTCTCAGTCCAGCGCATGTAGCGGTGCACCGTATCCCAGCCGGTCAACCGATTCTTGCTTGATTTGATATCGAGCGCGACTCCGTGACGCGCATAAATTTCTTCGAACGTTTCCCCATAACCTTCTTTCGAAAAAGCACTGTTGTCGACTACCGTATATCGGTATTTCTCGCCTTCGCTCATCTGCCGTATCCGATCCGCATGCTCGTCGGCATCCATGCCGCTCGCGTAGTGCTCGCGATAGACGATGACATTTTTATCGTAATCAAGCGCATACCAATGGCAGCTCGTGATGCCATTCCTGCCGCTAATGTCGATTGATCGGAAGCGGAACCAGGTGGACGGAATTGTAAACGGCTTCACGACGTGTTTTTCCCTGTTCCATTCCGTAAAGTATTGCCCTTCGAAGATATCCCAGTTGCCGTCGAGGAAGGCTTTCCTCCGCTTTTCGGGAAGGCTTGCGAGGTTCTTCTCGTAATAGGAGGACGAGAGGTGAGGGTTGTCGATGGCGCGGGCTTGGATATAGAAGAATTGATCCTTTTCTTTCTCCTCACTCGGGTGTTCCTTGTCGATCCAGCGCTTCTTGACCCATGCGTGCCCGACTTCGCCAGGGTTCGTCGCCCCAATGAACTTCGGGTCCTCCATCCCCGGCCAGCGGAGGCGGGTTCGGAGGAACGTGAAGACGTCTTCTTTGTTCTTCGTCAATTCGTCGACGGCGATCACGGCGAATTCCGAAGATTGATACTTTGACACATCATCGAGGTTGCGGAAAGCGATGACGCCGCCGCCGTATTCCTGGCGAAGGACGAAGTTATGGTCGGTCGAATTGTATTCGCCGATCCACGCCGGGAACTCGAACTTTGCTTTTGCAAGGTGCCGGTCCTTGAGCGCCGGATAGTCTTCGCAAAAGAGGCCGACGGTCACATTGCGGAATCCGCGGTTTGCGAACGCCAAGAGCATCCGCAGGAGCTTCCAGCGGAGGAAATACGATTTGCCGCCGCCCATCGCCCCGCCATAGAGCACGAAATTATATTTCTTGACCGCTTCGCTCGCCTCGTGTTGCTTGGGCGTAAAATTGCACAAATCCTCGATGTCTATTTTATCGTTAGTCTTCTCTGTCATGGAGCATGATGATTTTGAGTTTCGACCTTTGGTCTTCCGATTTCTCTTTTTTCATGTAGCTCGGGTGGTGGTGTTCCAAATAATATTTGATGGACGGCCAGTTCTTGTCTTTCATAAGGCCGACCATCTGAGCTTCGCCCAAATCATTCAGAAAGTTACGGCCTTCCGCCTTCGCTTTCTCAACCGCCTTTCGGAACGTCGCGTCGTCCCGTATCCAGCGATAATAGTTGGGGCGCGGAACGCCCGCCCGTTCGCAAGCGACGAGAACGATCGGCATCGCCTTGAATTGATCGATGAGTTTCGCCTTGCTCGTCGCTTGGGAATCTATTTCGCTGTTCATGGCAGTATTGTCCAATTTTTTCCTGCCGCTTCGCGGGCGGCGATTTGATACTCGTTAACGTCTCCCCACGGATATATCGGGTTCGCGATGCGGAGAAATTCTTCTCCTGCTTTTATCGCCTCGTCCTGCGCCTTTGCGAATACGGAATCATGCAGCAGGCTCAACGCGTCTCCCGGATGAATCCCCAGGATACAGCTGGCTGTGGTGTAGTCAGGTAAGGTCGTGAGCGTCTGCAGGAGCATATACTTTTTGAACAGCAAATCCTCAAGGTATGGCAGATCGTCTCCAGTGAGATATTTACTTGCATGAACTTGCCACGCCGCAATCGCTTTTTTTGCCACACCGTCCACGGTGTTCTGTATGCACCGCATGAAATCATTTTTGGTTAATGTATGATTGCTCATGTTTTTGATGAAATTATTTTCTCGGCTTCGATGCCCGTGCGGGTGGTAAATCGCCGAATCGTTGTCGCGCAATACTCGGGGTCGATCTCGATCGCGACGGCTTTCCGCATGGTGTCCTCGGCGGCCAGTATGGCGGTACCCCCGCCCACGAACCCATCGAAAATGACATCGCCCATACGAGTGCTGTTAAGGATCAGTCTTCTGATAAGAGAGATCGGTTTTGAAGTTGGATGATAAGGGCTCTTACTCGGGCGTGGGCAGACGATGACGCTCTTGTCTTTCGATTTCAGAAACTCATGCGTGCCGAACCACCCGTAAGCGAGAAGTTCGTGCTGCGGAGCATAGTCCATTCTCGCGATCACGGCCTGCGTTTTGAGCCAGATGAGAAGTTGTCCGAAGTGACATCCGGCGTCTCGCATTCCCTCCCTCAAGGCGAAGATCATCTTATCTGAGTTAAAAATATAGAGCGCATTCTTTTTATTGAGGTGTGGCTTCACCGCCTCGATCCACTCGCGCGTAAATTTCCGATATTCTTCGTCGCTTTGCAGATGGTCGTTCTCGATTGCCTTTTGTTTGGAAAACTTTTTGAAGCCATCGGCCGCGACCGCGATTCCATAAGGAACGTCCACGATCACCGCTTTGACTTTGCGGCCGCCAAGAGCTGCCGCA
>JBGPES010000059.1:0-5973 GCA_041482935.1 Minisyncoccia bacterium
CGGCTTCTTTCGCGGAGTGCGATTCCTTCTTGATCTCCACGATCTCAAGATGGTCGCGTTCCGCCATCGAAAGCATCTCTTTTATCTGGCTCTCTATGGAAAGGATCTGCTGCTCTTCGGATTCCGTTGATTTCCTTGCATACAAACAGTATTTGACCTTTACGGGGAGCTGCACTTGCGTTGGGGCCACAGCTCCTATCTGCCCCTTAGTTTGGTTGGTCATACCCTAAGGGATGACGCGAACCCGCAAGTGAGTCCAGGCGGGGCTAGGAGGTCGATATCAGGCGACGAAGGGGCGAGGAAGGCAAGGCTTTTCTATTTATAAAAAGCACGTATTTGAGTAGAATCAATGCATGAAACCACAGCCAAAAACTTTCCCCATTACAGAAAGCTTCATGGGTGGAGGAGGTCTTCACATGCGGGGCATAACAGAACTATATTTCCCAAGCGGATTCGGCGATATCGAATGTTTAGTTCACTCCTATCGCTTTGAACTGGAAAATATGTGCGATGCGATAATCAAGGTTTCCTTTACCCTTATCGGATCAGAGAAAACCTTGGAAAAACTTTATGCCGAAGAACCTTGGAAAATTCAAGCCACGGAAAACCTTTACCGCCATCACAAAGTTTCGTTTTCGGGTATCAAAAATGCGGCTCCGATTTTTGCACTGATGCTCAATAGATTTGTGCGAGTCGCCTCCGCCCAACTGCACGTTGATGGGCAAGACGCCGGAGTTGTCCCGGATCAAACTCCGGACGTTCTCGTCCTTCCGCCGAGCTATCCACCTTTGGCGGGCGATCTGCCCAAAAACGATTTTTACGTTTATTACAATAAAAAATCGACTGCGTTTTACGCCTCAATCGAATTGGAGAAAAAGTATGATTTTGAAATCAGATTAGAGTCTATGGGCGGTGTTTTTGAGCACGCTCCGGTCTTTCCATACGGACGCGTGATAATCAAGAAAACCGAAGTCGTCAGCGTCGGAGATTTGGAGTTAATGGATGCGTTATTTATAAAAACCAAACCTGAGATTAAAAAAGAATTCCCGGGATGGCTTCAGAAGAAGTTTGATCATTTAACCGATAGATCTGCGGAACCAAAATGGCCGGAGCATATCAAGGCCGCCAATCCATTTCGCGGCACCGATCCGCTTTTCAATTTGTTGACTGATTTTGACAAGCCGATGCCAAACATGGACGACATACCAAATGATTTATTGGTTGATGCCGACAAAATAAAAAATTATGAAATAAGAAATTATGGTAGTCTCCGGTTTTGTATGATGGTCGCGATACCACCAGAAAAGAACGTCGATGTCGTTGTGAAAACAATCCAGCGGCCGCTTCCACCGAGAATCTACGAGCAGATGCAGTCCTTGCCCCACTATGAGGACGTGCTAGTTTCATACGACGTTTTTAACCTTGACAAGAAAAAATTGAGGGTAAGAATTGAAACTGAAATTTCCGGCTTCACCGAAAAAGAAGCCCACACGTATTTCATTCCTCCAATGCACAGCGGAAAAAACCAAAAGGCCAGAATACACGTAACCCATTGTCCTCGATTGAAACGTGGAGTGCTGGAAGGCATCATCAATCAGGAGTCTGCCGTGATGCGATGCAAGGTAGTCGACGAGAATAGTAAGGACGTTCTTTTTGATCAAACTTTCAATATTGATATATTGCCTCATGATCAGATGATCTGGGAGTTGAAAGATGTCAGGAACTCTCAAAAATATCGACTGCATGATTTCATTGGTGCGTGGATTTATCCCAAGGATCAGCGGGGACTATTGGATGCGGCGAGGGCCGCGGCGGCTAGGTTACATCCGCGGCAGGCCCTCGGTTACATGGGGTCAAATCCGAGCGATCTTTTATACATAAAGGAGCACGTTAGGGCAATATACAACTATCTCCAGCAGGAAAAAATGCGCTACGTTAGCCAGGCGTTTACCTCGTCGCCTTTGGCGAAAAGTCAGCGAGTCGTTTTGCCGGAAAAAGTGCTCGAGAATAAGTCGGGCAACTGCATCGACCTAACGGTTTTATTTGCAAGTCTTTTGGAGGGCTTGGGAATTTACTCGTCTATTTTCATTACGCCCCAACATGCGTTCATCGGTTGGGGCAACCTCAGATCCCAAGGCGGACTTTTTTTGGAAACCACCGTGATTGACGGAGAGTCTTTCGAAAAAGCACTGGAGATCGGTGAGAAAAAGTTCAAAGAAAACTTTTTATTTATGGGAGCAGAGATCCCTTTGGGCAATAGTCTAACTTACGAATCGAAAGGTTCTGTGATAGTGAAGCTTCATAAGGTACGCCATCCCTCTCTATACCCGCAAGAGGATTAAATTCAGCCGAGAGAAGTCCAGAACTGGCTATGTAAAGAGCAAACTCATCGTTACAAAAAATGGTGGCGCTAGAAAAACAAGAAGTCACCCCAGAAAATTGACGCACGTTTATACTTTTGCCTTTCTAGCTATTTTGAGCTAGATTAGGCTTGTTATGTTCGAACGATTTTGGAAGGAACAAAATACGCTTTTGAAGTTTACGGGGTTTATCGCTGCCGTAGGCGCCCTGTTTTTGAATATTTCTCCGCCTCAAGACCAAAATGCCAAGCTGGCGCTCGCCAATCTCCAAACCTTCGTACTCATATTACTGACGATCGGTCTTACGATGCTGTTTATAAATTTTATTAAACTGCTAATTAAAACCGAGAAGAGCGTCCTGGGTAAATACGACATACCCAGCACGGGGCTGCTTTCCAGCATCCTCGGCATTATTTTCTTATGGGTCATCCTCAGTTTATGGACGTATATTTTAGGTCTCTATCAATATTCATTTGCGGTGTTTATGGAAATGGCATTCCCCGGAATTACCTGCTTCGCTTGTTTCGGGCTGATAATCTGGATGGAAAAACGTTGTGATAAATTTACCCGATTTTCGCATATGATGGTCTATAGCTTCATGATAACAGTATTACTGAGCATCGTAGCGTTATACCTCGGACAGACCTCTCTCTTCCGAAAATATATTGGGTTAAGCGGTAATTTTATATTGGTCACCTTCTTCTCGTGCCTCTCTCTGTCTCTAATAGGCCTGCTTTTCAGGAACAAAAGACTTTTCGAGATCCCACCCGACGCTAAAACATACTCGCAGAAGAAGTCCTGACCCTCTGAACAGTGACCTTTATTTTGAAAAAAATCGCACAAAAATAAAAACCTATCTCTTAACTTTCTTTGGATATAATTTTCTCGCTTCCGCTATAATTTCTTCGGCTGCGAAATCGGGAAGATCTTCAAAGCCATCGAGATTCTTGCCGTCCGGATAGTACGTTGATTCGACTTCCTTCGCGCCCGATCCGATTCCCGCCGCCTTCACGACGACACCCATGGATTTGAGGGCTTCCTTTGCTTGCATCGTTTTACTCTTGTTGTCGCTGCCGCCGTCGGCACCCACGATCACGAGCCGCAAGCGTTTCTTCTCCTGCGGATTTTGCGCGATGTCTTCCTCGATGACCTTTTGAGCGGCATTCAATCCCAGGTTATCGGGCGTTCCTCCTCCGACGTTTTTCTGCAACGCTTTCCATACTTGATACTGCTCTTTCGGCCCCCACGTGGAACCGAGCGGCAATTCCACTGCCGCGCCGCCTGCCTGAAAGCTCACGAGTCCTGAACGGAGATCGATCGGCGAAGTAAGCTTGATACGTTCGCGCTTGAACTCCTGCGCCGCGAAATAGAGCGCATCCATGAATACGAACACGAATTTCTGCTGCTCTTTCCACTTCGGCGAACCGCTTTTGGGATCCGTTTCGCCCATCGATCCGCTTTTGTCGACGACAAACATTGCGTCGAATCCTCCGTAAATCTGCTCACGTTCGATTTTCTGCTCATGCTTCGCGAACCCTCCCGGTTCCGCTTCTCCGGCATCAATATCAAGAGAGGCTTCTACGGGATCGACAAGCTCATCTGAGTCGGGCAGTCGCACGGGCGCTTTATACCGCAAACGCTCAACCTGGTTCTCCTTGATAATTTTTTGCAGTTCGGAAACGATCCGATCCCTGATTCTTCTTCCTCGCCGATCGCGAAGATCTCTCGCCTCTCCGATCTGCCGCAAAATTTCTCGCGCCTCTTCCGGGGTGCATCCGGCGTCTTCCGCGAATCTAAGTGCGCCAACTTCCTCTTTTTTACCTTCCTTTTTATCGAGCTCGGCTTTCGCTTCGGCGATCATTTGCTCAAGTTCTTCCTTGGAAATCTCCTCCGTTTCTTGCTCGCCGAAATCTCCTTCAAGCACGGAGTCGTCCTGATTCTCGTCCATTTCCTCGTCATCCATATTCGGATCGCCGGGCGGAGTGGCGTCGAGCTTATCCCACGACCTGCCATTCCATACTTCAACCCACGCGTGGCCGGTGCCGGAAGAAATGGCGGCGTTGCCCTCACGGTTTTTAACTTTCACGTAATGGCCGGTTACCATGCGCACCGGAATCTCGAGGCGGGATAAGAGTGCAGCGAAATAAGTATTCGCCACATCGCAGTCGGCTTTCTTATGTTCTTCGATGCGCTGGAAGTAGCCTTTGGGATTGCCGCCCTGATAGACGGCGTTCATCGCCGACTCGTTGGAATATTTGAGGGTTTGTTTCACGTACGCCTTGAGGAGGCGGGCTTTCTCCGGAGGCTGCGCTTTCAATTTTCTGATCTCTTCGAGCTTCGCCTCCGTTTCTTTCGACAATTTGCCGGTTTCGAGCTTGGGGAACTGCCCGGCTTTTTCATCTTTCACGGCAACGCTTCTCGCAAGCTCGGCGGAAAAAGACGTGAGTGCGCCTCCCTTCGTTTGCAGCACGTATCCTCCGTGGCCGTCTTCAAGGACTTCAATTTTACCTTGGCCGTGGACTTTGAGCGTCTTCGCGTCGGGACGGAAGCCATAGGGCATGGGCAGCGCCGTTTGCGCTCCGGGCTGTATCGTCCCCGCGATCATGCGCCTCGTTTTCTCGTCGAACTCGGTTTTTTCGGGACTCTGGAGGTATCTTCCCCGCCGCTCCCATGATAATGTTTTTTGATTCCAAACTTCATAATCTCCTTCTTTATAGTAGCCGCCGTAGAACGGGGCAATCGTGAAAAACGCGCCTGGTTCGCCTTCTTTCGAGCGCATCATCTCTTCCATGGACGGCCTGAAAGAATCGCTCGCGGGCGGCGGCACGTTCTCTTGCCGCGCTTCTTCTTTTTGCTTCAATACTTCTTCCGGAGGCGGCGCTTCCATTTTTTTCTTGGCGTCTGCCAAATCGCGGCGCTCGAGGAACTTAAGGCCGGAAAGGAGTTGCGATTCGAGCCAGGACGTTTTTGCCTTGAAAGGTATCCTTGATGATGTGAGAAGCTCCGCCACATCCGTTACCTCTCCTTCGCTTGAGGGAACGCCGGAGAGAGAGTCAAAAACTTTTTTCACTTCGTTGCGGACTTGCGGCGGTTCTTCCCCGAGTTTCTTCGCGAGAAAAAGCCGCATCAATTCCTCCTCTCGGGTAGGGATGGCTTCCTCTCTCGGCATCACAGGGTTTTTCAATTCCGCAGCCACGGCGTCCTTCGCGCGGGGATTTTTCCGTATCGCCGCGTCATACGCGGAAAGCTCGTCAAAAAACTTGCGCATGGTGCGAGCTGCTTTTCCTTCCTCGTCGATACCCCGCCACGCCTCGAGCCCCTCGATGCCTTCGCGCGAAGCGAGCAAGTTGCCTATAAGCTCCCGCTCGGCGTCGCGCAAAACCTCCTTCGCGTTTATCTCCTGCGATTCCGGAGATGTCCCAGTTTGAAATTTTTCTCGATTGTTCATGATAGTTGTGCAAGACGCAATTTCTCGCGCAAAAAGAAACTTCGCGTATGACCCAAAAGGCCCAGATATGAAACACTGCTCCGCCACCCATCCTCAGTATAATCGCTTTCCGCCACCGAAGCGGCCGTCTTTTCCGCCGCTATTCGCAAGCGTGAACGGGGGACC
>JBGPES010000060.1:0-5934 GCA_041482935.1 Minisyncoccia bacterium
CGAAGATGAGATCGCCGAGAAGAAGAAATACGATTTTCTCTTTATTGCACATCCTCAGGAAGTAGGGACCCATAGGGTGCTTGAGAAACGATTCCAGACTGTGTTTCAACGCGCCGAGATTCGGGGCCGTCTCCGACAATTCGCCCTCCGTCAATTTTCCCCAATGAGGATAAGCGAACTGCAAAAGCCGGTATTGAAGCTGCGTGTCGTCGGGGCGGAATAAGGCGCGCTGCACGCCGATGAAAAGTTGGATGTTTTTTTCCTGCTCGCCAAGCTCCGCGCCGCGCATCGTAAGATTTTCCCGCATGGCGTCGAACATCACTTCGGCAAGCAGCCGTTCTTTGACCGGAGGAGAAAGTTCTTCTTCGATTGCGGAACCCGAGATGCTTATGAGCCAGTTCGAGATAGTTTCCTTTTCCTGCTCGCTTTTGAACGTTCCGAGCTCAAGAAGATAGATCAAGTTGTCGACGATCTTTTGCACTTCCGGAATTTTCGATTCCGGCACGGAGTCGTTCGGCAGGTGTCCCGAGCGGACGAGTTCCTTTACGAGCGGTTCGGCGAATTTCTTGCCGAGATCCTTCAGAAAAATCCGGCGGCGCAATGTCCGCTCAATCGTGTTCTTGCGGAGGAGATGTTCTTCGCGGTAATCAATGACGTTTCTTACCCTTTCGTAGAACGCGGCGACTTTCGAAGCGATTTCGTCAACGTGGATCTTTTCGATCGGGCCCTCCTCCTTGTCGGCTTTCTCGAGATATTGTCTATATTTCTGAAGGAGATCCCTCGCGGTCTTTGATTGCATAACTCTTATTATACTATGAATTCATCCAGTGGGGCGACAAAATGCAAATTGGCAATTTTCTCCCGGCGCACTATAATGATTCTCATATCCATGAAAAGAACCGTAATTATTGTCGCTGTCGGGGTGGCAATCGGTATTGTAATTTCCATCGTTGGTGATTACGTTCTGAAAATAATTGGGAGTCGAGCCGTGGACGATGTCGTCACGGTATTGCAGCAACCGCCGCCCGCGGCATTGCCACCGAGTCCGCCAGCGGCTCAATCAACAAACCAACCAACACAAAATATGAAACATTTAATAACGCTCAAAACCACATTAGGAAATATCCAATTCGAAACGTATGACGCGGACGCGCCGAAGACAGTCAATAATTTCATCACGCTCGCGCAAAAAGGATTCTATAACAACGCGATCTTTCACCGCGTGATCAAGGGGTTTATGATCCAGGGCGGGGATCCGACGGGCACCGGTATGGGCGGTCCGGGATATAAGTTTGAAGACGAGCTTGACCCAACGACGCCTTCATACCAAGGCGGTTACGCGCGCGGCGCGGTTGCCATGGCGAACGCCGGGCCGAATACGAACGGCAGCCAGTTCTTCATTATGCTTGCCGATACGCCGCTTCCGCATGCCTATACAATTTTCGGGAAGATCACGAAAGGACAGGACGTGGTTGATGCGATTGGAAATTTGCAAACAGGCGCCAATGATCGGCCGGTGAGTCCACCCGCAATCCAAAGCGTGACCGTGGAAGAATCAAAATAGGCGAGGAATAAATTTTCCGCCGCTATTTTTTCTTATCAAGAATTTCCTCGAGTTTTTTCGCCCATCGTTTCAGTTGCAGTTCCTGAATGGGGCTGACAACGTGGCGTTGGGCAAGCTCTTTTGATCTATGAGTGCGCTCTTCGGCGTTCATGCCAGTGTCCACGAAAAATACCCGTTGGCCGTTTTCATCCGGTCTTTCCGTAATTACGACATTGCTCGTCCAGCGGGGATTCAACAAATAGTTCGATAAAATGGTTGCGTGCGTATCCGAATCGGCCGTTCTGCCGAGGTCCGGTTTTATCATCCCGCGCTCCCGCGTTTCCTGAAGTATTCTGATCGCCCCGTTCGCGAATTCCAGGAGTTCCCGGACCAGCGTCGGATCTTTATACAGCTCATCATCGCCGAATTTATCCATGGATTTCCCTTCAAATACTTGCTGTATGCTGTATGCTCGCGGATTGCTGTCCGGAGACATGCGGGCCTTGAAATACAGGGTATCCGGAACAAATTTGCCGAATTTCGGAAAGTTTTTCAGGAAATCGTAAAATTCTTTGCTTGCGTGCATTTCCGCATCGCTTGCAAATTGCTCCCTGCGAACTTCCTTCAGCGCGATATGTTTATCCTCCCGCCCTTCATTTTTGACGGAAGCCTTCCATGCCGTCGATTCGCCGCCCTGCGCGAGAATCTCCGACTTGGAAATATCGAGCGGCAATTCATTCTTTTCGGGGATCGCCCCTGGTTTTTCGAAGCTCATGGTTGATGCCTTTATGCTACAGGAAAACGAACCGATATATCAAACCGCTTCCGGATCCGTCGTGGATCCGGAGAAATCATTACGAATTTTTCCCCTCGCGTTCTCTTTCTCCTATCTGCTGGCGCCACATGGCGTGATAGAGCCCGTTCTTTTCGAGAAGGCGCGCGTGCGTTCCATGCTCCACGATTTTGCCTTTCTCGAGCACGTAGATCATGTCTGCGTGCATGATGGTCGAAAGACGATGGGCGACGAGCACCGTGATATGGTTCTTCGAAACGGAAACGTCGCGGATCGTTTTTGAAATTTCTTCTTCGGTCAGAGAATCGAGCGACGAAGTCGCTTCATCGAATACCAAGAGGTTGGGATGCCGCAGGAGCGCCCGCGCGATGGATAAGCGCTGTTTCTCGCCGCCAGAAACTTTTACGCCGCCTTCGCCGATCACGGTGTCCAGTCCCTTGTTCGCGCGCTCAAGAAGCGGATCTGCCGCGGCTTTGTGAAGGACCTCCAGAATCTCTTCGTCGCTTGCCCCGGGGTTTACGAATAACAGATTTTCGCGGATGGTGCCGGCGAAGAGTTGCGTGTCCTGTGTTACGAGTCCGATTTGCCCGCGCAATTCATCGAGATCGATCTGATCGCCCGGCGTACGGTTATAGAGAATCCGCCCCGCTTCGGGCTGGTAGAGTCCTACGATAAGCTTCACCATCGTCGTCTTTCCCGATCCCGACGGTCCGACAAACGCGATCGTGCGGCCGGTTTCGGTCTTGAACGAAACCCCGTTCAGTGCGTCCGAACTTGCGCCCTGGTGTCTGAACACGACATTTTGCAATTCGAGCGTTTTCACGCGAGGGATTGCCACCGGATGTTCCGGACGCGGCTCGGTCGGGGTGTCGAGAATCTTTTGAAAATTGTTGAGCGACGCCTCGGCTTCGCGGTAGATGTTAATTACATTCCCGATCTCTTGCAGGGGCTGGAAAATGAAGAACGAATAGATATAGAGCGAAAAAAATTCTCCGAACGTGATGTTGCGGTTGAAAATAAGAAAAAGCATCAGGAAAAGAATGCCGACGCGCATTGCGTTCACGATCGTACCCTGGATGAATGAAAGACTGCGGATATATTTAACCTTCTTCAGTTCGAGGCCTAGAATTTTTTCGGTCGTGCCGTTCAGCCGCCCGATCTCCTGATTCGCAAGCCCGAGGCTCTTCACCAGTTCGATGTTGCGCAGGGATTCTGTCGTGGCACCGGCGAGCGCGGTTGTTTCGAGAAATATCTGCTTTTGCATTTCTTTCACTTTGCGACTCAAGAGGAGGCTCGCGACGCTGATAACGGGAACGGTAAACAAGTAGCCGAGGGCGATCCAGATATTAATGCGGAATGCGTAGATCGCAACGAACAAGAAACCCATAAGGCTGATAAAAACGACATTGATCATGCTCGCGATCAGGGTTTGCGTGTCGAGCCGGACCTGCTGGAGCTTGCCCAGGGTTTCGCCGCTGCGCTGGTCTTCGAAGGTCGCATACGGGAGGCCGAGTGAATGCCGCACGCCGTCCGCATAGATCCGGGCGCCCAGGCGCTGGGTGACCGTGTTCACGTAATAATCCTGGAAGTTTTTCGCAACCCGCGAAACGAATGCCACGCCCATGGATGCCAAGAGTAATAATCCCACGCCGAAGAAAAAGTCATGGCGGGTCAGCTGCTCGAATTTGGTTACGTAGCCGTCCAAGATCAGCCGGAAGATATATGGATCAAGCAGGGAGAAGACGATGTTTATGGCCGCGAGAATAAGCGCGAGCGCGATGAGCCAGGAATATTTTTGGAGATAAGAGAATAATAATTTCATAGACGATCCTGCAAGACGCTGTCCATATTACGCAGAAAACATGAGTAGGCTCGGGGCCCATCCCAAAAAAAGTCGATTGATGGTGTGTTTGAAACGCCTCCTCGCTCCATTTGCAATTGGATACATGATAGCATATAATTCCCAGAGGTTAATAACTTTGAAATTTGGAATAGGAGACGGAGATGAACCTCAGAAAACGTCTGATACTCGGAATTATTTTTACCGTCCTCTTCGGTTTGGTGTGCGTGCCGGCGTCAATGGCACAGAAGGGCGATTATTTAAGCGAAGTCGAGGCCGATAAAATTCGGGATGCTGCCGACAGATCCGGAAAGATAACGCTTTTTTTAGTGTTTGCGAACGACAGGCTCGAAAAGTTCAAGTATGAGTTAGTGCATCCGCGGGACGAAAAACGACACAATATCGAACTCGCGGCTTTTCTCAATCAGTACGCGAGTTGCGTGGATGACGCGGGCGGGCAGATCGAGGATGGCATGCAGGCGCAGAAAGATATCGGGAAGAGCGTGAAGAGCGCTTTGACCAAAGCAGGGGAATTCTTGGGGCAACTTGAGTCTTTGGACAAAGAGATCCCGGAATCGATGGTATATAAAGATCAGATCGGGGAAGCGATTTCGGCCACCAAAGAATTTATTGACACCGCTAAGAAATCGGAAAACAAGGAAGGCTCCCTCAAGCGAAGAAAACAGAGCTAAAGGTTTTAGCCGCTGCATAGGAATTATGCGCGGCTTTTTATTTTCTCCGGACCCTTATCTCGGTGCCCGAAGAACGTTTTCGGCCGAAACTATTTTCACGTTCTTCTTCGGAGAGTTCTCAAATTCTATCGATAGGGCACCACGGTCGGAATCGCAGGAGATCCTTTTGGGCCCGGGACGGTGGTTTCATAGGGAGACTGTGCCGCGTCGAGCGTAAAGCAATAATGGCCCGCGGGATGTTCGGCGAACACTCGGGGACCATAATATGGTTCGCTTTGGAGGCCCCGCAGATAAACGGCCGTTGCGAATGTCGCACAGAGTTCATAGGTGGTGCCCAATCGCGGAACGTATTCATAGGGCGCCCCGGTCACGAGGTCTTTGAGGTTTTGCGGGTAGAGCTGGGGCAGTGCGCTGAGGCTGTCCGGAAGTTTTGTCGCGGGCGTTGAAGACTGATTCATTTTTAGCGGAAGGTTCATGAAGGAATAGATATTTTGGGCGATTGTTGAAAGATCGTTGACCCTCTTTTGATCAGCCCGAAGATCCCGCTGATGGGCCGGGGAGCCGAGTTTAAAAAACCCGAACGCAACCGTTGCGATGATGACGATTGTCGCGACAACGAGGAAAGTAGTAGTAAGGTGATCTTTAAGCATTCCGTTTCTTGACCCACGTGAGATAATATCCCAAAACACCTCCGGAAATCACGAGTACCGCGATCACCTTAAGCACGAAACGGGTCGTGAGTTCTCCCTGGAGAAGATAAGCGAGGAACGTTACCAGATCGCCTATTGCGACGCCTGCGGCAACGAGGAGCGCCAAATAGGTGAGCCATTTCCGCACGCCCGAATCGAATTTTTCGGGATGCGCGCCGAGATCCTTCAAAATATAGCGCATCGTAAGGAGATAGATCGGGAACGTGACAATGATCGTTGCCATTTGGTTTGAAACCGAATAACTCATCACATAGTTATATCCCCCGATTACTTGGTCGGGGAACGCCTGCTCGACGAACGTGAAGATCATTGAGCCCAGTGCCACAGTCCATGATCCGAGCGTGCCGAAGGAGAGC
>JBGPES010000061.1:0-5896 GCA_041482935.1 Minisyncoccia bacterium
AAAACAGCGAAAAAATCAAAGGCGCCAAAAAAGAAGAAAGCCGCGCCCAAAAAAGCGTCCGCCAGGGGCCGATCCGCCTCCGGTGGAAAAACACAGAAGAAGGCGAAGGGACCGAAGCCGATCGGAAAGGTAACACACTTCTTTGGAAATATTGAGGTTGCCATTGTGAAATTCAACAAGTCGGTGAAGGTTGGCGCAAATGTCCAATTCAGGGGCGCGACTACTGATTTCAAAGAAACTATAAAATCGATGCAATTCGATCACGAGCCCATTACGGTCGCCAAAAAGGGGAAAGAGATCGGTATCAAGGTAAAAAATAAAGTGCGGGAAGGCGACGAAGTGTTTGAAGCGAAAAAATAGCAGAGTGGCCCACAAGATCAATCCCGGGATGAATTCCAGCCCCAAAAGTTTTTTGAAAGTTGCCGCAATTCTTACCGCGGCGACGATAGGCGACGGTATCTTCGCATTGCCGTATGTGTTTTACCAGTCGGGCTGGCTTCTCGGGCTTTTTTATCTCGTATTCCTCGCATCAATCGTTATCGTGGTGCATACGGTGTATTTCGAAACGCTTCAAAGGGTGGGCGAAAAAGAACGGCTCTTGGGATTGAGCAAACTATACCTTGGGAGTGCCGGATTCTGGACCGGATTCGTCGCGATCGTGCTGGGCCTACTCCTCACGCTCGTCGCCTACCTTATTCTCGGCACGCATTTCGTTCAGCTCGGATTCCCGATGCTTTCTCCGTCCCTGGCGCTCGCCGTGTTCTGGATTTTCATGGCGGTCCCCGTGCTCTGGAGCGATGCGCGCGTCATCGAATTCGAACTTCTCGGCATCTGCCTTACCGCGTTCCTCATTATCCTTATTTTCGCGACCGCCTGGCCGAATGTGACATTTCGGGGTGTCCCCGCGATAAATCTTAAGAATTTCTTCCTTCCGTTCGGCGCGATACTTTTCGCACTCGCGGGCTGGACGGGTATCGAGCCAGCGTATGAATCAAAGAAAAGGGCTGACGGAGATGGGATTCCCTGGCGCGCGATTGCCCTGGGAACCACGTTCGCGGCAGCGCTCTACGTGATGTTTATTTCCGGTATTTTGGGATCCGCACCCGTGATCACCCCCGATACGATCTCCGGTCTCGGGACATGGTCAGCGGGGAAGCGCGGACTCATTGCATTCCTTGGATTGCTCGCCGTCTGGACGGTATCCATGCCTCTTTCGCGCGAAATAAAGAACGCCCTAGAAAAAGACTTGGGGTGGAGCAAGTTTTCCTCGCGGTCGATTATTCTTTTCTTTCCGATCACGCTCTTGCTTCTGGGGCTGAACAACTTTTTGGTCGTCGTAGGTCTCGTCGGCGGACTGTTTTTGAGCCTACAGTATCTCTTGATGGTCTCGGTCGGTCGCCGTGCGCTCGTCTTGCCTGCATGGAAAAAATTCTTGCTCGACGTCGTCGCGGCCATCTTCATCCTCGCCGCGGTTTACGAAGTCTATTATTTCGTGATAGGATAACCGCGTCAGCGAAAAAGCTCTTGTAGTTCAATGGATAGGACATCTCCCTCCGAAGGAGAAGATGCTGGTTCGATTCCAGCCAAGAGCACACGGATAGGACATCTCCCTCCGAAGTTCTCGCAGCTCTTGGAGTGTAGCGACTTAGGGCTGCGTAATCCCGTGCGAAGCAACGGGAGAGAAGATAAAGGGCCCCTCCCGTGCCGCGACACGGGATTCAATTCCTCACGGGGGCACAGGCATGTGAGACCCTATCGAGAGGGCAGACTTTGTTGTGCTGAAATGTTGCGCGTGTCTCGGTTTGTATTTTTAAAAATCGAAGTACGAATGGGTCCCTATGTCTACTAACACGAGCAGCAATTCTTGCTTGCGAATTTGATATACCAAAAGCAAGTCTCCCTTGATATGGCATTCTCGATAATGCCTTAACTCACCGCGCAGCTGGTGGTCATTATATTCCGGAGGCAGTCTCTTGCCTTGGGCAAGTATATCGATGGTCTCCGCCAGGCTTTCTTTGATTTGACGTTTTAATCTGCCAGAATCTTTGATCCTCCTGTAGGACCTCTCGAAATCCTTTGTCCTTGATATGAAGTACATTCGCGACGGGTTCTAGAGTCCGCGAAGCGCAGATAGTGCATTTGAATACTTTTTTGCTTTAATAGACTTGGCAACTTGAGCGTCCCAGCGCACACGGATTTTCTTCGGATCAGAAGTGGGAATAAACGGCAGCCCCTTCTCTGTAACAACTTGATAAAGGAATATATTAATGCCAGCGGAAGTAGAAAGCCCCATCTTTGAAAAGACTCTTTTTGCCTCATCGCGAACATTTTTATCAGTTCTAATATTGATTACTGTGTTCATGCTATAAGCGTATATGAGTGTATGTACATTGTCAATACGTCCACTTACCCCGCTCTCTTTATCACCCCCACGATTTTGCCGCTAATAGTGAAATCGTCGCTCGGGTGGAGATAGATCGGTTCGTAGTCGTATGAAGACTCGGCGCGCAGGACGATCTGCTCGTTTTTCACGTCGTTTATAAATCGCTTCACGGTTGCTTTGTTATCTATAATCGCGAGCACGACGTCGTTCGTCTCCGGTGTTTTTTCATTACTGTCGACGATCACAAAGTCGCCGTCCTCGATCTTTTTTCCTTTAACTTCCGCTCGATTCATCGAGGTGCCGTCTGCTTTGATGGCGTAGAGGCCGGTCGGCTTCGCGCGGCCGATCAATTTTCCCGAAACACGTAGGAATCCCTGGAAGTTCGGTTCGGCGAAGATGGTTGCCGGGCCGCAATTCGCGGTGCCGATGATGGGAATCGAGAAAAGTTGCGATGCCGTGTCAAGCAAGCCTTTTGCCCAGCCCGGGGTGTCTGAAGAGCGGTCCATAACGCCTTTTACCCGGTCAATGTTCAAAAAGCCCCGCTTTTCGAGCTGTTGGAGATGGTGCTTGATCTTCTGGGGGGATTCCTTGGGGAGGCCGATAGCATGCCCCATGCCCCGAAGGCTTAATTTTGCGAGGTTTTCCTTCTTTGAGAGCTGGAGCAGTTTTTCTTGGATTATATGCATATGTTTAGTATAGCATATTAAAGGCTTTCAACTCTTGACTTATCCACAGCCCCTAATACTTGACAGACTTGACGGCCCGAGTATACTTAAAGAAAAAGGGTCGAAACCTTACATATAAATTAATAAAACAAACAGATGATCTATTCATATAAAGGCAGTTTCCCGCAGGGAGAGTCGGTGGTCGGCAAAGCGAGCGTGGCCCTGACCGATGCCCGCCGCGGCGGTTCGGAGATGCAATTGGTGTTCAGCGGTGCGCTTCGCGCCTCGTACATCGGCAGATTAATGGAAAACTCCGGCGCGGGGAGGAATAAGCCAGCGACCGGCGCGGTAATGATGCCGCGGGTTCCTTGTGAGGTGTAGGCGATAAAGTTTAGATATATTCATAGTCGGCCATATGTCGGTGGCCGACTATTTTTATGTTTGATTTTCGATCATGGTCGATATATCATCAGCTTCATGATAGATCCCGTTAGAAACCGCGATCGCTTGGGAATTGTTATAATCTAATGAATATGGAAGGTCGTTTCACTAAACTAAAATTATGCAGGTCGCGGATCGCGATCTGTTTCTAACGGGATGGATGCAAGCCAAATTATGCCCTTCCTCGAACAATTGCGGACGGGACTCGCGACGACCCAAGACAAGATTTCGTTTTTGAGCGGCACCAACGTAAGCCTTGCCGAACTGAATAATGCCATCAAGGCCATTGGCGAACTTCTCGATATACCTCCGGACTTGGAACCGGCAAAAAGTCGTCCACGGAAAAGAATCAAAGACTCCCGCAAATCAAAATGATCGAAACGGAAAAACCATTTGAAAATGGCGCGGAAAACGAATTGCGGTTCGAAGAAGAAAAATTCACTCAGAATCTCGATGAGCTTGCCGAGCGCCTGAGGAGGTTCCCCGAGACCGTTTCCGCTTCCGTACGAGAGGAAATAAAAAAGAAGGCCGCAGCGGCGCTTAAGACATATTTCCCCGACGGCGGAAAAGAGCTCCGGCCAATTGCCGCATTATTCGGCGAATCCGGAAAGAGGATCCTCGAAGTAATCGGTGTTCCTGCGGAGGACGTGAAAACTTTTACCGCAGATTCGGATGCAGAGGAATTTTTTGAACGGCTTGGGATTAAAGACGGAGCGAAAGCGTGGAAGGTGGCAGGGGAATTTCTCCCGCGTCTTGCGCGATTTTTGGAGTAAGAGCGGGGACGACATTCGATGTAATAAAAAATCGGCTACTACCCTGTAGCCGATTTTGCTTTGACTGATTGCCTTCTCGAGAGGTTATGAAGGTGGCGCATAAGGAAGGCGGTGCGCCGTTCATTGAGCCCAAGGGACTCACGCCCGAGAAATTGTGCGAAAATATTCGGATGATATTTTGCGGCACGTTCTTTCGTCGCGCTCGGGTTTAATTTCATGATGAGCCCCGAAGAGATCGGAGTGTCGAAATGCAGGAGAAAAAGAGATCTGTTTTTATCGGCAACAAGGATGGGGTCTGCCGGATCGCCGGTTTTTTCTTTGATGAAAAAATAGCCGACGAAATATTCTTGGCTTCTCCACATGGTTCTGAGAAAAAGAACGTCGCCGGGTTCCATGCGTCGCCGCAGCCTTTTGTGGCAGCGGGAGTAGGTCCATTTTTTGAAGTCAGGATCGGGCTTCGTGTAGTAATGGGTGCCCTCCCGCCAGTGGTCCGGTATGATGTGGCGGATCGCCGTATCGGTTCGTACGCCGTTCCGCATGAGCATCACCCCGTTTGAAAATGTCTTTTCGTTCCAGTCGGAAAAACAATAGGTGATATAGCCGCGAGGCATGTATTCCCCTCACATTTTCATTGCCTTTGCTGTTCTGTTTTTACCACGCGGTCAAATTTTTTGCAATAAAAAACCCGCAGTTTCAGTGCGGGGAGGGATCGGTTGCGATTAAACGGCCGATCGGGGTTCAAGATTATATTTCTTGAGTGCTTCCTTGAGGTAGAGCGCAAAACTTCCGACGAGGAGGTCCTTGTGCTGGTCCCATTTCTTGTCACGCCAGATCTCCGTGCTGCGGATGAAGGTAATGGCGTCCGCTTCGCTCGCTTCGTGTTTCCCGTAAAGGAGCCAGCCAAGGCGCGTGATCCTGCATTTCACGCACGAACCGCAGGCGTGTTCAAATGGCGGAAAGGTCGGCGTCCGTTTAAGCCAACTTCTGCGGATGTTCGCTTTATAGCAGAGTGGCGTGAAGCAGTTGTGCACGAGAGGAAGCCAGTCCGGCCGGTTAAGGATTAGGTTTTTGACCGCCCCTTCTTTCGGCCGTGGAAACCACGTGACGCGAACCGGAATTCCCGACACTTTGAGGAAATCACGGTTAAATATCCGCATAACTTCGTGCGATCCGGTAAAATACGGTCCGCCGCCGGGTTCTTCCGTGATCATATCTCTCGCACCGAATTCCAGAGCGAGGGGAATAAGTAGTCCGGCAATAAATATTTTTCCGGAGCGCAGCACTTTTGCACCGGATTCGCCCGAGCTCTTTTCCAGTTCGACGATCTGAAAATTCGGAAACGAAAGATGTTTTGCCTGAAATTCTGCTGTTTTTCTTTCGCCCGCCGCTACGGCCCTGTTCAAACCCGCGATATGAGCGACCAGCACATTTTTGCTCCCATATTTTTTTTCTGCCAGATGCTGATTCAGCATCGAATCCTTTCCGCCGGAATAGGCGTTGAGCGCCCGTTCCCGGATCGTTTTACGGGCGTGGTCGAAACACCACGTTGTCGAATTAGGGGAAAGAATCTTCGGCGCCGGCATGAGTTCATACAGATACATCGCTCCGATGAGCGCTTCGGTCACGGGCGAGAC
>JBGPES010000062.1:0-5741 GCA_041482935.1 Minisyncoccia bacterium
ACCAAATAAACCAGGCCCCAGATATAAACACCAATTGGAAACCCGGACCAGTGTTTGACCCCGGGAAATCATTAATATAAACCTTCGGAGCAAGGAACGGCCACGGTACGCTCAAAAATATTGCTAATGCCAGAAGGATCTTTTGCCAATTTGGCTTAAAAAATTCTTTCATATCGTGTCGTTCCCGCGAAAGCGGGAATCTAGATTCGAACCTGGATCTCCGCTTGCGCGGAGATGACAGGAAAATCGCGGATTACTTCGCCATCTCCGCTTTCAACACTTCAATCGCCTTATCAAGCTGAGGGTCTTTTTTATTCGCGATGTCCTTGTCCGTCATTTTCACCTCCATGTCCGGCTTTAAGCCGCCGTTCTCGAGTATCCCGCCTTTGGGTAATACCCAGTGAGCAATCGTGATCTTGAGCGATGATCCGTCGTTTAGATCTTCAAGTTGCTGGACAGTCCCCTTTCCGAAACTCGTGTCGCCCACGAGCTTAATGCCTCTGTCGTCGCGGAGCGCGCCCGCGAGAATTTCCGATGCCGAAGCCGAACCTCCGTTGATCAAGACTACAACCGGAAAATTCACGAGGGCCTCGTTCCCGTCCGCTTTGAATGAGTCGAGTATCTGATTGTTTCTTCCCTGTTCGCTCACGACAGGCGTGCCCTTGGGCAAAAACCAACCCGCAAGGTCGACCGCCACTTCCAAGTATCCTCCCGGATCGTCCCGCAGATCCAAGATCAGGCCCTGATTCTTGTCTTTCTGCACCTTCTCTATCGCCTGATAGAAAAGCTGATCGGCACTCGCGTTAAAACCGTGCAGTTCAAGCCGCGCGATGTTCCCGCCCACGGTCGACAAGTCCACCGTAGGAATCTGAATGTTCGCGCGCACGATTTTAAAATCTTTTGGCTGGTCCCACCCCGCCCGCATGATGGTGAGCGTTACGGGCGTGCCTTCGGGTCCGCGTATCAGATCCACTGCTTTTTCTACCGCGATCCCTTCCGTCGAGCTGGAATTGATCGAGAGTATCTGGTCGCCCGCGAGAAGCCCGGCTTGGCTCGCGGGCGTGCCCTTGAGAGGGGCGACAACCACAAGCTGACCGTCTTTCATTCCCAGTTCCGCTCCGATGCCGCCAAAATTTCCCTGCACATCCTGTTGGAATTGCTTGCTGTTTTGCGGAGCGAAGAATTCCGTGTAGGGATCTCCCAGAGAATTCACAAGGCCGTTGATCGCGCCCTGCACCTTAGCTGTATTTGAAATCTTATCGTTTTTAAGATAGGAATCATTAATGAATTGCCATGCCTGCCAGAATGCTCCGAAGTCGGCGCCTCCGGCCACGCTTGAACTCACGTTGCTCACCCCTTCGATTACAATCTGTTTAGGGTGGTTTTCTCCCGATCGGAATCCCAGCAAAAATCCACCGCTTACAAGCCCCGCAGTGCATATCACCACCACGAATCCGGTGAAAATTTTCTTCTTATCCATCCCGTTAGAAGCAGATCTCATTAGAAATTTTAATCCACGCCGACTGGTGGAAATGCATTGTTGCTGATTTCATACTATTTTTAGAATACATGGCTCGTTTAAATTTCTAAACGGGGTGGATCGCGATCGGCGATGCACGGGTTATATTTAGTTTAGAGTCGACGCATATCGATACAGCGATCGCGCTTGTCGACAGGCAGGGCTTCTCAACGGGACCATTCCACTTATTTTATCAGAATATCCGATTTCGATCAAAACCTTGAGAACCAAGCGGTATTCGATTACAATGGAAAGTAATGAATCCCGTTAAAGGTCTTGCTATATATCGACGGAGGCACAGACGCTTCCTATCTCTAACGGGATGAAACTCGGCAAGGAATACCTGGAGGAACTGAAGAGCCGGGGCAAGAAATCGAAGATCTACAGGAAATACCAGCTCATTGGCCTCCAGATCGCAGAGATCCTGGGAGACGAAAAGCATAAGGCGCTTTATATAAAACTTGCAAAAAACGGCAATACTGCGAAACTCGTCTGGCTTGCGGCCGATGTCGCGGACAGAAAGGGGGTTAAAAACAGAGGTGCATATTTCATGACTCTCTTACAAATATCAAAACAACCCGGAACCCGTCCCGCGGGTTCGAAGCAGAATGACGCACGCAATCGTTACCATAGAAAATAAGAAAGACGAAAAATTCCTGAGGCGGAAGGCGGAGGATTTTGATTTCAAAACATTTTCGCGCAAGGAAATAGGCGATCTTATCCTCCGGATGCGGAAAGAGATGCACGCCGCTCAGGGCATCGGTCTTTCGGCGAACCAAATCGGACTGACCCATAAAGTGTTCGTTGCCGAGGTGCCTGGCGATCAGGGCGGCAGGAAGTTTTACGCAATTTTCAATCCGAAGATCGAGAAATTAAGCAAAGAAAAAGTTTCGTTTGAAGAAGGGTGCTTGAGTATTCCCTTAACGTACGGCTCGGTCGAGCGACCCGAGCGCATCACGCTCACGGGGTTCGACAAGAATGGCAAATCAGTCAAGATCAAGGCCTGGGGGATTCTGGCACGCGTGTTTCAGCATGAAATGGATCATTTAAACGGCATGCTTTTCATAGATAGAACGAAAGACGTGACGAAGGTTCCGATTTCGGATCGGCTTCAAAAACGCCAGAAAATAATCGACGAGGGGAAATAACACTGCCCAAATGAACTATGCATTTTTCGGGACGCCGGATTTTGCGGCGATCATTCTTAAACGATTGATCGCCTCCGGCGATCCTCCTTCGGTCGTGGTGTGCAATCCCGACCGTCCCGTGGGGAGAAAAAAGATCATTACTTCCCCGCCCACGAAGACTATCGCCCAAAAATCCGATATTTTGGCGCTCCAACCGGAACAATTGGACCGGGCGTTTGGCGCGCGCATCGCGAGCTTCAATTGCGATTTTTTTATCGTGGCCGCGTATGCGAAGATAATTCCCGCGGAGATATTACAGATTCCTCCTCTCGGTACGATAGGGGTACATCCATCGCTCCTTCCCAAATACCGCGGCGCATCCCCCATCCAATCCGTCATACTCGCCGGAGAAAGAGAAACGGGCGTCACGCTCTACCTCCTGGACGAAAAAATGGATCACGGACCGATACTCGCAAGCGCGAAACTTAAAAGAGAATCCGGAAGACCGGCGTACGAAGAGTTACAAAAAGAGCTTGCCGAGCTCGGAGGCAATCTTCTCGTCGCAACCCTCCCGATGTTTTTCAAAGACCTGATTAAGGGCCGTCCCCAAAACGAGGCGGAGGCGACGTATACAAAAAAATTCACGACCGAGGATGGGTTTGTGAGCGAAGCTGATCTGAAGAATGCCCGGAGCGGAAATGATCCAAAACAAGCAGCTGTCGTCGATCGGAAAATCCTTGCCTTGAACCCCGAACCCGGCGTCTGGACTCTTCGACAAGTTCCCCTTGATAAGACTCGGGACACGCAGGGCAAACAAATACGGGTAAAGCTTTTGGAGGCGGTCGTAAGGGATGAACGTCTCGTACTTAAAAAAATCCAGGAAGAAGGGGGAAGGGCAAAGCTCGTAAGCTAGGAAGTTGGGAAGTTAAGAAGCGAATCGGGGTAATTTATCGTTCGGCCTTTTAGCGATTAATAGTCCCATTGTCATCCTCGCGAAGGCGAGGATCCATGCTTTGAAGATCTGGAAGCGTAGATTCCCGCCTTCGCGGAAATGACATGCAGAAAAAACTATCGAAGGATATATCGATTTTTGGGCATTGACAAGCAGAAAACCGGGTGCGTGTCCCAGCGGATCCAGGCGAGGAAACCGAAACTCGCCCGAATTTTTTGTCTTCTTAGCTTCCCAACTTCTTGGCTTCTTATCTCTTTAGCTATCCCGCCGTCGCTTCAAAGTTCTTTTCGACTTCGTCCCAGTTCACGACGCTCCACCAGGCGGTAATGTAATCCGGCCGGCGATTTTGATACAAAAGATAGTAGGCGTGCTCCCAGACATCGAGGCCCAAAAGCGGCCAGAGGCCCTGCGAGATCGGGCTGTCCTGATTCGGCGTTGAAACGATGCTCAATTTTTTATTCGTGTCGATCACGAGCCAGGCCCAGCCGGAACCGAACACGCCACCCGCGGCTTTTGTGAACTCGTCTTTGAATTTGGCGAAGTCGCCGAATGTTTTGTCGATTGCCATACTCACAAAATCCTTCGGTTCTCCCCCGCCTCCGGCGATCAGGGGCGCCATAGTTCTCCAAAAAAGCGAATGATTGAAATGGCCTCCGCCGTGATTGCGGACCGCGGTGCGGATATCTTCCGGCACGGCATCAAGCTTCATAAGCAGTTCTTCGAGCGGTTTGTCGGCAATCTCGGGGTGTTTATCAAGCGCCTCGTTCAGTTTGGTAACGTAGATTTGATGATGCTTCGTATAATGGATTTCCATCGTCCGCGCATCGATATACGGCTCAAGCGCTTCATAGCGGTAGGGAAGAATCGGCAATTGATATTTCATATATCTAGATAATACCACATCTCGTTATTCTCAAAAACGTGGTACTATGAGTTTCTATGGGAAAAACCGCCAGGGAAAATGTCCGGCAAGAAGAGATGCGGCGAAGGAATCGCTGGATCCTTTGGGTCGGAATCTCCGCTTTTCTCGCAGGCATCGTTTGGGTTATCATGAAAAACGGGTCAGCGCCAACGGTGGCGCCGCAACCTTTAAATTCACCCCCTGCCCCCGCAATAACTGCGTCCGATTGGACGCGGGGGAATAAAAGCGCGAAAGTTACGCTCATCGAATACGGAGATTTTGAATGTCCCGCCTGCGCCACCTATTATCCTTTCGTGAAACAAATAGCGGAAGATTACGCCGATCGCATTCTTTTCGTTTTCAGAAATTTTCCGTTATATCAAATCCATCCGAATGCCGGCATTTCCGCCCAGGCGGCCGAATCCGCGGGGCTTCAGGGAAAGTATTGGGAAATGCACGACCTTCTTTACGAGAAACAAAATGATTGGTCTTCCGCATCCCCTGACAAGGTGGTGCAACAGTATTTCGACGGATATGCCTCGTCGCTCGGGCTTGATATGAACAAATTCAGCCAAGAGGTAAATTCGAGCGCGGTGATGAATAAGATCAAAACCGACGTGGATGGCGGCACTACCGCGCAGATCGACCACACGCCGACCTTTTTTGTGAATCTTAAGCAGATCCAAAATCCGCGGAACTACGATGAATTCAAAACCATCCTCGACCATGCCCTCCAAACCGGTTCCTAAGTGGTCCGTCGTATTTTTTCTCGCGCTTAGTTTTACGGGATTCATCGATGCCGTGTATTTAACGGCGGCGCATTACGCGCAAATCGCCGTGCCTTGTTCGGTTACCCAGGGATGCGAAAAGGTGCTCACGAGCTCGTATGCCACCGTAGGTTCCGTTCCCGTTGCTCTTTTGGGAGCGCTTTATTACCTCGCGCTTTTTATTCTGGGAATAATGTATGTGGACGCAAAAAATAACAAAGTTTTGGAGATCGCCGCAAACCTTACCTGGCTGGGTTTTACCGCTTCACTCGTCTTTGCCTATGTTCAGCTTTTTATTCTCCACGCTATTTGTCTCTATTGTATGGGTTCGGCGCTCACCTCGACCGCGCTTTTCATTATCGGGCTTGTCTTGAAGCGGCGGCTTCGCGGCTCCCAGAACGTATTTTGAGATGGGTTCTAAATCGCTTTATACTCGATAACGATCTGCTGAAGGTCTTTGAGCACGAGATTTTCG
>JBGPES010000063.1:0-5714 GCA_041482935.1 Minisyncoccia bacterium
CAAAACGATTCTCGTCCTCACGGAACGCAAAGAACACGCCGAGATGCTCCGGGCTCACCTCCGGCGGGATTTCGAGACAATTCTTTTTTCCGGCGATCTGTCAGCTCAACAGAAAAAATGGGCACTGCAGCGCATCAAAAGCGGGCGGTTTCAAATCCTTATCGCAACCGGCCAGATACTCGGCGAAGGAACTGACATCGCAAACCTTGATGTCCTCTTTCTTACGTTTCCCGTTTCGTTCCACGGAAAACTTGCGCAATATATCGGTCGTGTCCGCCGCGAAGGTGGCGCGAAAACCGTTTACGACTATCGCGATAAAAAAGTTCCCATTCTCGAGAAGATGTGGAAAAAACGGGCGGCATATTATCGCAAGAGCGGATTTATCGTCAAAGAAAATAATACTGGAAGGTTGCTCTGACTCCACGAAGCACCGACACTTATTCGTAATATTTACTTATCTTTTCATTACCGTTTGTGTAGTATCTGCCTTGTTCCGTGTCCCCATCTGCTTTATAGGATATTTTGCGCGCGATGCCGATATTTCTCAATGCTTCGCGAATTCGTTTTACATCCCGTTCATCGTCCCAATCATAGGTGTACACGCAGACAACCTTACTATTGGAATTTCGAGCATCTGGATTTTTCTTCGCTGTTGCTACTTTCGCCATCGTCCCTAGCTTTCCTTGTTCGACGGCAGTTTTGATTTTTATCCAAGTGTTATCAATATTGTGGTTGCTCACAAATATAAGCCATTTCCCTCCGCGGGAAGTGTGTCCGGGATATTCTCCACCTTTTCTTTTTGCGTATATCCAATAATCACGGACTTCTCGCGACGACAGTTTTTCCGAAGGTAATTCAGTCATCGTATAAAAGAAATATTACTTTTCAAGCAATAATCGCGCGAGGCGGATGAGATCGTAAGAAATACGTCCTTTAAAATGTTCGAAGATTGGCTTCATGGGTCCCGCGCCGAGGGATTTCATGGCAACGCGGATTTCTTTAATGACGGCTTCTTGACCAGTAATAAGGTTGGCCACATCACCGGGAGAAAGTTCGCCGCGTAAGTGCAGTTTCTCAAGATGCGAAACGATAGTCCCTTCGGTAAGCGAACGCGCGGCGGCAATTTCTTTGACGGTTTTTCCGGATTTCACGAGTCCGAGCGTTTCGGCATAGGTGCTTTGTTTTGGGGGCGCTACAGTATAAGGCACACGTGAAGCCTCGATATTCCCGCCGCAGTTCACGACAAATTTTTCTTGTACGCGATTGATTTCGTGAACGTCCATGCCACGGAATTTTTCCATCGCGTGAGCCGATTGCCTCCGAAACTCGGTGTCCTTCGCCAAAATATCAGGATGGACTTCGAGTGCCCGATCATTCAAGCCTAATAGATACAATCCCGCGAGTGTCCGCACGCGAGAGATGGCAACATAACCCTGCCCATATTCGAATGCCTGCGTGAGGTCGATAACAGCGGCATCCAAGGACATTCCCTGGCTTTTGTGAACCGTGATGGCCCATGCAAGCCGCAACGGTATTTGCGTGATACTGGCGAGGACACGAAATTCATGCTCAATACTCCAATCAGCCGGCTCGGCCACGATGCGCCTGCCCGCGCGAGTTTCGATGATCGGAAAACCGTCATGCTCCCGGAAACCAGTAACCGTTCCCGTCGTGCCGTTCACGAATTTCCCCTCCATACTGTTTTTCGTAAACATCACTTTCGCGCCGACTTTGAGTTCAAGCGTTTCCGGCGACAGGCATCCTCGTTTCAATTGTTCCACGAGTTTTGGATTACCGCGGCCCTCCGTGGTGAACACATGCGTCTCGCCGGAGAGTTTTGCGAGTTCGCGTTCGTTCAACCGGTGGACATCCGCATTATGGGGAAACAATTTTGTGACACCGTCGTGTTCGGGCGTCATTTGGACGCGTCGCTCCGAAAGGTGTTGCACATGCGATGCGTTCAAGACTCCCGCGCGGAATGCCGAAAGGATTTCGAGGAATACCGTGTCTTCTTGCCGGTGCTGTTCAGAAAGATAGCAAACGGTCGGATCAAGTGTCGTCCATGTCGGTGACGCATAGGCGAATTGCGCGTTCGCATTACTCGATTCATTGCCGAAACCTAATCGCGCATCCGGTTCATCATCTTGCCTCACGACTGGCGGCAGTTGGAAAAAATCGCCAACCAGAACGACTTGTAATCCACCAAACGGTTTTTGCGATCCGCGCACGGCGCGGCACACGGCGTTAACTATCGCAAAGGTACGCGCGGAGAGCATCGAGATCTCGTCGATAATAAGGACATGCACATTCATGATCCGTTTCGCTGCGCGGCGGTTATCCTTGATGCGCCGCAAGTCTTCTTTTGTCAGTTCCGTCTTTGTGCCGATGCCGCTCCACGAGTGGATCGTCATCCCGCCGATATGCGTCGCTGCAATTCCCGTCGAAGCAGTGATCGCCGGGGCAATGCTATGCCCGCGAAGCCAAGCGACATACTGGTTCACCAGATATGTCTTCCCGCTTCCCGGTTCGCCGGTCAGAAAAACATTTGCGCCGGTTTTGAGAATCGCGAGTGTCTCCTCTTGTGTCATGGGTTCTCCATATTGTATGAGTTTTTTCGTTACTTACAAAATGATGAAAGGGGCTTAAGCAATTTCGTGAGCCCTTCCAATCCTCCTGGGGCGCTTGACTTCCTTTGACCCCAGCGGCACCCTCTCCCTTGATGAATATAAACAAAGGGTTGATAGGAGCTGCGACCCAACAAGAAGTTCGGCTCCCCATAAAGGTCAAGTATTGTTTGTATGCGAGAAAAAGCAGCGAGAGCGAGGAGCGGCAGGCATTGTCGATAGATTCGCAGATTAAGGAGATGATGCAACTGGCTGAGAAAGAAAAACTCGAAGTCGTGGAAACAAAACAAGAAAGTTTTTCAGCCAAGGCGACTGGCCACCGCCCAATATTCAATGAAATGGTTGCTGGCATAAGATCCGGAAAGTTCAATGGTATTCTCGCGTGGGCGATGGATCGTCTATCGCGGAATGCGGGTGACCTCGGTGCGCTTGTTGATTTGATGGACGAGAAGCGCCTCGTCGAGATTCGCACTTACGGGCAGATATTCACGGATAACCCAAACGAGAAATTTCTTCTTATGATCCTTGGTTCGCAGGCAAAACTTGAGAACGACAACCGCGGCGTGAACGTAATGCGCGGGCTTCGTGCCCGCGTCGAGACCGGCCTCCGGCCGGGAATGGCACCGCTCGGATATCTGAATCAGAAGTTATTAGACAAGCGGTGCCAGCTGATCGTCGATAAGAAACGCGCCCTCGTCGTGAAAATGATTTTCAAAAAAGCAGGTGACGGCTGGAGCGGGAGGAAAATCTATCACTGGCTGAAGGATGAACTGAAATTCACAACGAGGGGCGATAAATTTCTCACCCTCTCCGGCATCTACCGAATGCTCACGAGTCCATTTTACTACGGCATGTTCGAGTATCCGAAAAAGAGCGGAAATTGGTATCGAGGAAAACATGTACCGCTTATCAACGAGGAACTCTTCCGAAAAGTGCAGCTCCAGCTCAAGCGTGAGGAAACAAGGCGCGAGGCTGGTGAGTTCGTATTCACAAAATTGATAACGTGCGGTCTCTGTGGCTCAAGTATTATTGCCGAGCAAAAGTTTGTGAAACGGAAAGATGGGGTAACGACTCGCTGTGTCTATTATGGTTGCAGTCGAACGAAAAGTCTGGATTGCAAAAATTCGTACCTTACTGAGGAAAAACTGATGACCGAAATATTAAAGCATCTCGACAAAATATCCCTCAACGAGCTTGGCGTAAGAATGCAGATAGAGGAGGAGACCGAACGATTCAGGAAGCTGCAATACGTGGCGGGCGGGAAAACAATCATCGCGATCAACGCCGATAATATCGACATAAAATCCTACGCCAAGTATCTCCTCGTTGAGGGTGGCGATTCGGAGAAGCGAAAATTCCTCTCAAACTTGAGAAGTGTGATGATTTATAAGGATCAAAAATTGATGGTCGTGGAGGAGTAGTCGGTTATCCGTACGTTTTTATCTCGCCACTTTCGGCATCCTGCCCGACGACCTCGGAAAGCCTCATATCCGTTCCCGGCAGATAACCATCGAGCGAATAGAACGGCTTCAGCGCATTCGCCGAGTACTCCATGGTTTTGAAAAGGTAGCCAAAGAAAGTGCCGGTATATCGGTATCTGCGAATACACCCTTCGATAGCTCTGTCGATTTCGCTTTCGGCTCCACGCCAGCGACGAAGAAAGAAATAACGGTCGATCCATTCGTCGACGATATAGCGAAGGTGGCCAACTAATTCCTTCGTCGCAAGGACATTTCCTTTTTGTGCGACTCTCACAAGGGCAATAGTAATTCTGTGCCGCAGCCGTTCCTCTTTATCGTTCGAAAGCGCGATGAAAACATAGAGTTTGTCGCGATATTTACCGAGGATTTTTTCGACCTCGGCCTGATTCTCGTATTCCTTTCTTGGCCTGCGCCGATACCGCATCCAGCGATGTTGGTATCTGCGGCTCAGGGCAACGGTTACCCTGTCCCAATCGATCTGACCGATTTCACTCCTGACGTTTTTGAATATAAACCGATATGCCGAGGGAACGCGTTGCACGATCCACGCGCTGCTGAATTCTGAGGGATTTTTATCGCGGAGCGTCCGGTTAAGAATTCTGATGCACTGCTTGAAATTCATTGTTTTATTTTTATAACAAAAACAGCATGTAATATGCTGCTTTTTGTTCAAGTTCGCTATCGGTGAGCCCTGCGGGTCGCAAAACAACCTCATACAATAGGAACACACCGATAGCAAATTGTCAATGCGGTGGGGGTGAGATTCGAACTCACGATACCCTTTCGGGTATACCGCATTTCGAGTGCGGCGCCTTCGGCCACTCAGCCACCCCACCCTGCCTTAAATCAACCTTACATTATTTTTTAGAGAGATCTCTTCGTCGCAATCGTAGGACGGGCTGATTCCCCAACTGCCATCTCCTGTGCCCCCGGGAAGAATTGAACTCCCATTTTGTCCTTAGGACGGACCTGTTCTATCCGTTGAACTACAGGGGCAAAGGAGATGGCGGGTAGGTATTCGTTGAGCTACGGGGGCAAATGTTGTCTGGACGGTTGATTTACTATAATATATGTTGAAGACCGATAATTATCAAATTCAGCGAGCCTCGCTTAAGCGGGCCCATAGTAAAACGGTATTACGCTTCCATGGCATGGAAGAGGTCGGGGTCCGATTCCCCGTGGGTCCACCGGGATTTTTGAAAGGGCCGTTAGCTTAGTGGCAGAGCACCCGGTTTGCATCCGGGAGATGCGGGTTCGATTCCCGCACGGTCCACAATCAAACATGAGATAAAGAAAAAATAAAGAGCTTTTCCCCTGTGGATAAGCTCTTTTTCTTGCGGCATCGCCCGTTCTGCTATAATGGAATGATGCATGCGCCGCCCCTAGTACTATTAACCGACGACGATCCGCAAATCCACGATCTTTATTCCACCGCCTTGAAGCAAAACGGCTTTGCCGTCGTCGAAGCGTGGAACGGCCAGGAAGGGCTCGACCTCGCCATGAAAGAAAAACCGGATTTTATTATACTTGATGTGCTCATGCCCGTGATGGACGGACCAAAAACGCTTCTCGAGATAAAAGAGAATGAGAAATATAAAGAGATCAAGAA
>JBGPES010000064.1:0-5623 GCA_041482935.1 Minisyncoccia bacterium
CTTGTACGTAGGAGATGGTCGGATTTGAATTTGTATTATTTCGAGCAAGTACAGTCACGCTCATTTGGTTGCTTTGAGTAGCTTTCCCTACAACATAAAGGTTGTATGTGCCGGCTGAAAGAGTCGTAGGTGCATAGAACGTAATATTGTAGCCTGTAGCATTACTCTGGGCTTGAATTGCTGTTGAACCAATATAGATCGACGCGGTTGCTGGAAGATTATAACCGACAATCGTTACTCGATCTCCAGGATAAAATTATCGGGTATGAAGCGGTATCGGAAAGTGTACTAAAAAATCCCCGCCAGACGCGAAGCGGGGACTTAATTTTTTACGGCAGATTCGCGCGCGATGACTTGGTCGATGAAGATCCCGCCATATAAAGCGAACCAAACCGTCAATGCACATACCGTGATTGTGTTAAATCTCTCGGGGTAAAACCGACCAGTTTTTCCATCGCCGCTTCCAGAATCGCTTCTAATGACTCGCGAAATGTTCCGCGGTACAATTCTCCTTCCCGGGTTTTCATCCCGGCTATCCAGTATTCCGGAGATTGGGCATGGTCGCCGTTTACTCTCACAAATACTTCGACCCAGAGTTCGCCCGGCATGATATAGCCGAGGGCTTTTTCAAGGTGAATCGGCTTCGCGAGATGGTGCATCAGTACAATCCAAATGAATGTATCAAGTCCGCCGTTTCGCTTGGTAAGCGTGAGCACCAGTTTGTCCGGTGTGTTTTTCACGGGAGAGGCGATACAATACCCGCACGGCTTTAAAAAATTCTCTATCCACCTAACCGTGGCCTCGATTTCAGTCTTGTGCGTCAAGTTACCTCCTGCCCACAACCATAAAGGAATCTGTGGGTTAGTATGCCCCCCTTGAACCGAAAAAGCAATGTGCCGGATGAGTGTATCGCGAACAGGATCTCTTTGACGAAACTGCTATCGCGGCGAGCTTCATCGATTGGTCGGTCTTTTTGGCCCAAGTCGTACGCGCCACGATAAATTCCATATGCCGCTCAGAGGATGCGGAACAAGACCTACGTTGTCGAGGCGCAGATCAAAAGGCTCTTTTTGGCCCGACGCGAAAAGCGGCAACCGCCAGAATCCGTCGCCATCTTTTTGGGGGACGCCCGCTATCTCGTAAGCGCGCTTTTCACCGCTTCCGACGTTTATTATTTCCATGAGACGTCCCGGTTGCAATTCACCTATTTCCGGGATTTCCCAGCTCGGCTTCCTATGCGCTTCCGGCGGTTTTTCTCCACCACGCGATATTGCATGCGTGAGCGCCCCCTGCCCCCATCTGGTAGGCCTGCGGTATGGAAGATACCAATTGCCGAAATAAGGCATGACGCCGATATCCGCGAGATGAACCACCCCCGTCTTCCCGGAATTTTTTTCCGCTTCCACGCTTGGAAAATCATCGGCGTCAAAAGGTTTTTGGCTTATAACTTTATAAACATCTTTTGTCCCGCGATCGAAATCCTCGATCTCAATAAGAAAATCCCTTCCGATGTCCTCGAGAAGCGGCGTTTCGCGGTCCGGATCGTGAACGAGTGCCTCATTCTCCTTGAATTCCTTGCCGAGACCGGCGCCAAGCCCCTTCTCGCGAAGCATATCCAAAGTTTTTCGCTTACGGCGCTCCTCCTTTTGCTCTTCATTTTGTTCGCGGCTTTTTTTCGCCGCCTTCTCTTTATATTCCGGGTTATCGGAGTCAAGCTCCCAAACAAGCTCGAGATAGAGCCGTTCCATTTCCTTTCCCAGTTTTTTCAGACCTTCCGTGCGCTTGTCCGGCGATTCCCACAACGCATGGCTGAGACGGCCGAGGAGTTTCCGCAGTTCCGAATGAGCGGCTTTCGGGCCTTCATCATTTTGGATCAGGCTGACCCTTTCAAAAATTTTCGGAAGGGCCGCATCACATACGAGGAGTTTCCAAAACAACCCCTCTTTTTCCTCTTCGGATACGTCGATGTTCTTTTGACGCTTCAATTCCCACGCTATTTCATCTATGGCGGGAATCAGGCTATAGCTGCTGATTTTTTCCTCCAATACCAAACGCACTTCGTCTCTTAGGTCGCCCTGCAGACCGGCAAATGACTCTTTGTCCCGCAGCGTCTTAAGCAAATAATCGAACCTCTCTTGTTTCGCATGGTTGTCTTGCGCAACATCGCCAGCAAACTTTTCTCTATTGTTCCCGGATTCCATATTGATACTGACTATAGAGCGGTTATCGTACAAAATCAAGGACGTTTTCTTGCGAAAACCGATATATAAAAGTTCCGCTTACCGCTGACGATGTTTTTTCGGGCCGGACAATGTGTGCCTACGGTAAACCGCCCTTGCCGCCCAATTGTGAATTTATGGAATCGAGAGTCACCATCGTCAACCATATGGTTCCGACAAGCGAAACGACGGTAAGGATCATCGCTATCCACGCGATCCTTTTTGAGAGATCGTCGCCTTGTTTCATATATTTCCATCCGTACCAGAATCCCGCTGGAGGAATGAAGAAACTGATCAGGTATATTTTTATTTGCACGAGGATGTCCGTCGACGGCCCCTTTTCTTTTAAGGACGTGCCGCAGTTTGGGCAAAAATAAGCATCCGCGGGTAAAGCAATGTGGCACACGGGGCAATTTGTTTGCGGAGTGTTATCCATCCGGCTTAGCGGAGTTTTCCGAGGTATCCCACGAAAAGGAATCCGAGGAGAGAGACAAAGAGGGCGATGAGCCATGCGGCGGTCGTCATGAAGGAGAGTTTTTCTTCCCGTTTCTCCACCTCGCGGAGCGAACGGCCGGTAAGAACAAACCCCGGCTGAGGTCCGCCGTAGTGGATGACAACGATCGCGCTTCGCACGCCTATCTCGGGTTGCCAGGTAAGGCGGTCTTCTCCATGGGTTCTGGCGAACGCGAATACGCCTTCGGGCGGGACGGGGGTCGTTCCGTGGAGGGTTGCCGATGTGGCGAGAGGATTATGCTGTTCGTTAAAAACAATGAGATATGGTGAAAGGCTCTGGCTGATATCCACCGTGATCACAGGAAGAACGCTCAGGGGCAGAGCGCCGCCTTCGAGCCACCGCGCCGCGTCTTCGGCCATCTGGATTTGCGGATCGTTCGCGCTTTGGCGCAGATCCTGCTGAACGGCGCCATAGATGAATCCCGAGAGAATGGTAATGACGCCCGCGCCCGCGAGCCAATAGAAAAAAGATTTTTCGGAAACAACGATATGATGCTTCATGTATTAACTATAGCAAAAAACGGGACTAAACACTAAGCGCTGTCACAGAAAATGACAGGCATACACTTGGTTCACTCGGCCACAGAAAAAAAATTTAGTTTTACTGTTGCCGAGTGAACCAAGTGTAAAATGTCGCGGATCGCGGGATCACCGTGGCGTTCCGAAATCGCGTAGGGTAAAATTATGGGATCATGACCTCCATTCCCATCGTCATCGCCTTCATCGCGGGCATTGTTTCCTTCGTCTCCCCGTGCATTCTTCCGATCATTCCGGGTTTTCTCGCGTACCTGGGCGGAGAAACGTCGTCCGGCGGCGGCGAGGAGAAGGATAAATTACGATGGTCGATATTCCTGAACAGCGTCTTTTTCGTCCTCGGTTTCTCGATCGTGTTCGCGCTTCTCGGCGTTCTTTTGAATGGCGCGCTCTCCTATGCCGCATATGCCGTGCAAACCTGGCTGTCGCGGATCGGGGGAGCGATGATCATCTTTTTCGGATTGTATCTCATGGGATTCATGAAGATCGGATTTCTTGAATATGATCACAAGCTGAACCTCAAGATAAAATTTCGTTCGCGCTACCTCACCTCGCTTTTATTCGGTTTTGCCTTTGCCGCGGGGTGGACACCGTGCGTCGGGCCGGTTCTTGGAGGAATTTTGGGCCTTGCGGCATCGACTCCCGGACAGGCATTTTATCTTCTCCTTTCCTATGCCCTGGGACTTGGGGTTCCGTTTCTTCTCGTGGGGCTTTTTGTTTCCCGGGCCTCGAAATTTATTAATCAGTATGCTTCCGGCCTTCACTATATAACGATTGTTTTCGGAGCCGTACTCGTGGTGCTCGGTATATTTGTTTTCACGCAGGACTTGGCGCTTGTCGCAAATTTCGGATTCGTAAATAATCTATTGCTACAAAAATGAAGAAAAACATATTACTCGTGATCATTCTTGCCGCGATTGCGGGAGGTATTTGGTATCTGGAGAGCCAAAAGGCGCAGCCGCTTGCGATGGGGAATCAAGCGGAACGGGCGATTTCGATTCTTTTGCCGGCGGACTCAACCGGCGCCGCATCTTCATCCGGACCAAGTACGACGCATCCGTCCCTCACTTTGAGCGCCGTCGCGGCCGCGGACAAAAAGAACGGATATAAACCGGCGATCGAAATTGCCGGTCCCACGGGATTCATTAACGCGAGCGATACGTTCACGCTCTCGGGCATCGTCGGAAAAAAAGTGATCCTCGTCGATTTCTGGACCTATAGCTGCATCAATTGCATCCGCACGCTTCCGTATCTGACCGACTGGTACCGAAAATATCACGATCAGGGTCTCGAAATCGTGGGGATCCACACTCCCGAATTTGAGTTTGAGAAAGATATCAATAACGTGGAATCGGCAGCCAAAAAATTCGGCATCCACTATCCCGTGGTGCTCGACAGCAATTACGGAACGTGGCGGGCGTACGGCAACCTCTATTGGCCGCACGAGTATCTTATCGACATCGCCGGATACGCGGTGCACGATCAGATCGGAGAGGGCAACTATGACGAGACGGAAAAAACCATCCAGGATTTGCTGAAGCAGAGGACGCAGGTCATGGGCGATCACGTTGCGATTACCGGAAGCATTACGCTTCCCGGCCCGAACGACATTCAGACCATGAGTCCCGAAACGTATTTTGGCGCGGCGCGGAACGAATATCTCGGTAACGGCGTGCAGTCCGAGACCGGCACACAGGTGCTTGCCGATCCGCAAAGCACCCGGTTAAATGATCTTTATCTCTCGGGTTCGTGGAATTTTCAAAATGAATTTGCGACGAATAACGACGCGGGCGCGAAAGTGTTCTATACATACGATTCGGCGAAAGTATTTTTCGTGGCCAACGCGCCCGTGAAAATAACGGTCGAAGTGCTTCAGGACGGCAAGCCCATTTCCGCGACGAACGCCGGAAGCGACGTGCATAACGGGAAAATGGTCATCAAGGAAAGCAGGCTCTATAACGTAGTCGACAATCATGGGAGTTGTACGCCGGACGGCGTTTGTACTTCCGAACCCGCCGAACATACGCTCGAATTGATCATCGATTCTCCGGGGCTGCAGGCGTATACGTTCACGTTCGGGTAGTTTATGCCGTCATCCCCGTGAAGGTGTGGTCCACGCTCCCGCAAAAGATCAGAACGCTATAGAAGCACGGACCCCGGCCTCCGCCGGGGCGACAGTAATAAAATTAAACAATGGACAAAAACAACATCAAACCAGACAAAGAGCTTGCGCCGGAACTCTATGATGTGGCGCGAAAGCAGGGAACGGAACCGGCGTTCACCGGAAAATATTGGAATAATCACGAGAAGGGGATGTACCAGTGCGCCATTTGCGGCACGGGACTTTTTTCATCGGA
>JBGPES010000065.1:0-5528 GCA_041482935.1 Minisyncoccia bacterium
CCTGGTATTCCATCGGCTTGCTCTTGTCGAGATCCTCATAGCTTTGGTTCACGAGCCGGACGTCAAAACGGGAATGAGCTTTGGGGGAGGCATGTGCGCCAAAAGAAATGAGCAGGATAGCAGCCAAGAACGGGACAATAACCTTCATCTGAAAACCTCCTATTCGAAAGATAACTGTTTAAGATTATAGCATATCCCACGCATGCCGACTCGGTATGCCCCATATTTACAATGCTGAGGCTGTCCGCCTGTCATTCCGAGCTTTGCGAGGAATGACACCCCCACTCCATAAAAAAATGAGATCCTTCGCGGGCTCAGGATGACGCGAGGAACTGATTTTCCTATGTTTTCGGACGGCCTCGGCAATCCTTGATATTTCATATATACTTTGGTATAAATAACTAGTCATGTTTTCCCGCATCAAAAAATTCTTCGAGGAGTCGCGCACGGAGTTCCGCCACGTAAACTGGCCCACGCGCGACGAAGCGATCCGGCTTACGACCGTCGTCATCGGCATTTCCCTCGGGCTGGCACTCACCCTGGGGCTTTTTGATTATCTCTTTACGAACCTCGTAAAATTCCTGGTTTTTAAATCGTAATATCCATGGCCCGCACCGACATCAAGAGCAATGAACCGAAAATACGGCAATGGTACGCCGTGCAAACGTATTCCGGCTACGAAGAAGCGGTCGCGCGGTATCTTAAACAACGCGTGGAATCCCTCGCGATGAACGACAAGATTTTTAACATTGTCGTTCCGACGGAAAAAAAAATAAAGGTGAAGGGCGGAAAGCGATCGACGATCGAGGAAAAAATTTACCCCGGTTATGTGCTTGTCGAAATGATCCTCACGGAAGACTCCTGGTACGTGGTGCGCAATACCCCGCGCGTCACGGGCTTTGTGGGTACGGACAGCACGAACCCCACCCCCCTCTCGAAAGAAGAGATTGATCTGCTCCTCTCGCGGAGCGGCAAAGAGGAAAGTAAATTCAATGTTGACGTGCGGGTGGGCGATCTGGTAAAAATCATAGACGGTCCGTTCAAGGAATACGACGGCAAGATCGCCGAAGTGGACGAGGAAAAAGGACGCATTAAGGTGATGGTGCCGATCTTCGGAAGAGACACCGCGGTCGAACTGGATTCGCTTCAAGTGAAAAAAATATAAATTTATTCTTGCTAGCGAGCTAAAGAGCTAACGAGCTAATAAAAATGGCAGCCAATCAATGCTTCTTCTGTTCTCAAAACTTGACCTATATCGACTATAAAGAAATCGACCTTTTGAGGCGGTTTGTTTCGAGCCAGATGAAGATTATCGATCCGAAACATACCGGCGTCTGCGCAAAGCACCAGCGGAAACTCGCGGAGGCGATCAAACGCGCACGGTTTATGGCGCTTTTGCCCTTCGTACGAAGATAAGCTCGATAGCTCTATAGCGCCCGAAATCACTTGATGGATTTCGTGCGTTTAGCTCGTTAGCAATCTGCTAAAGAGCAAAAGAGCTTTAGAGTTATAGAGCTATGGACCTTAATCAATCTCTTTTTAATTGGATCCACCAGTTCGCGCACGGGAATTTCTTGCTCGATGATTTGGGCGTATTCCTCGCCCAATACCTCCCCTACCTTTTGGTATTGGGGTTTCTGACGTTAGCGGTAAGAAATAAAGATTGGCGTCTGCGCGTTTTGATTTTTACCGAGGGCGCCCTGGCCGTGATTCTTTCGCGAGGAATCATAACCGAACTCATACACTTCTTCTATCATCACTTGCGACCATTTGCGGCTTTGAATTTCACGCCCATGATCAGCGAATCGGGATATTCCTTTCCTTCGGGGCATGCCGCTTGGTTTTTTGCCATTGCTATGACCGTTTTCTACTACAACCGCAAAATGGGGATCTGGTATTTCGCCTTCGCGGTTATAAACGGTGTCGCCCGGATCTTCGTCGGCGTTCATTGGCCGTTTGACATCGTAAGCGGCGCAGTCGTGGGAATTGCATGCGGAATCGCGGTACACAAACTTCTTGAACCGAACCTTAAAAAACTACAAACGCAACCGTCCAAACCTTAATCCGGTTGTGTGCTTGTCGAAAGCTGGAATGTCTGAAATATTTCTCTCAGGATCGAAAATGCTTTCTCTTTGTCGAATTCCCTGACCGCACCGGGAATGTAATTATAGATATTTCCGGTATGCACGGTAAGCACCGCTTCGTAGCAGTAATTATTGAATAACGTGCGATATACTTCCGAATTGTAAATATTACCGGCACCGGTGTCCGTCGATGTCCCTTCGCGGAATGCGATGCCGTTGATTACGGCCGCATTCACAAGTCCGCCCGCAGGATTATTGGGGGTCGGGTTCGCATAGCAATTTTTCACGGAGCCCGCATCCTTTCCGACGCTTACCGCAACGTATGATTCCCCAAAATTCGTTTTCGGAACTTGAAACGCATCTTGGGGAAAGGCGATCTTCGCGCGCACCCGACCAATAAGCCCTCCCGAGACATAATCTCCCTGGTACACGTCGAAATCACGGGGATAGCGAAGCTCGTAGTGCGCATAAAGACCGGTTGCCTTCGAATAATCGCTTTCGCGCCATACTTTCCATATATCCGGAGCATACATGTTCGTACCCACGGCGGAAGAGGCGGAATTCTGCATTGCGGGCCGTTCGGCATACAAAAACCACTGCGCAAGGACCAAAACGCTGAGAAGTATGATGACCGCAGTCAATATGAATTGCAATTTGTTCATCGGAACGATATTTATTTTTTCGCTATCGCCGAAAGCTTCCCGATCTCTTCCTCGAAAGAATCGATAAGCTCTTTTTGCTGCCCCTCTTTCAAGTCCCCGAAAATTTCTTCCCAAAAACGGAGTTCCCGTTCGTCTTCCCCCAGTTCAATGAGGCGGCGGACAAGATTGTGGATGTTTTCCTCTGTCATCATACTCCTTGGTTCTTGAGGGCGGCGACAAACGATGTTTGAACCTCTTGCACGATTTGCCGGGCCGCCTCTCGCTTGTCCGCGGTAAATTCCGCTACCTTGCGGAGCAAATGAGCCGTTTGTGGAAGCGTCGTTTCGGCTCTTTGTGCCGCCTGCTCAAAAAAATCAGGCCCGAATTCCATGGTCGCAAAGGAAAGTGCAAGCCCTTTGGCCGCCGCTGCTTCTCCGTGCAAACCCGAAAACGCGAGTGCATAGGCGAGCGCTGCGCCGCCGGCAATCACCGCATAATCAAACCGCTCGCGCCCCGAGAGTTTCATGCCGCTCACCGTTTTTCCAATAGCCGCTTCCGCAGCCATTTTGAGGTCGACTCCCGGCACGATGTTTCCGATAACATCGGCTCTTACAAACGTTTTCTTGAGGATCTCTTCCCGTTTTTTCTGCGATGCAAAGGCTATTTCGTGCAAACCCTCGGCAAGCTGCTCTTCCGGAGAAACGCGGGATTCGGCAAAAGGCGAAACCCCTTTTTCGTTTGAAAAGTTTTCGTAGGCATTCATTTTTTGAAACCGGCTCTCGGATGAAAGAGGGAAAACGATTACCACGGGATAAACCAGCCGAATCGCATAAGCCCGATGGCGGCAAGGAAGATGGTGGGAAAGAATACGAACTTCAGCCAGGACCACCAATCCGGTTGCTGCGTTTTCGGACTATATGACACTATTTGCTCATTGCCCGCCTTGTCCACGGCTTTAACTCTGATTATGCTCTTAAGCGTTTGATCCTGAAGTACGTACGGACTATCGGCTGTTTTCCATTGCAGATCTTTAAGCGTCGCATTGGGATCTTTCGTTTCCGAAACCTCATAGTGATCAAGCCCCGATTGCTTGTCGACGGACGAGAAAATGGCAAAATATTTTCCGCCGAACACGGTTTTATCGCTATGCACTTCTATCACGAACGGCTCGGGAGGGGTTTGGTCGTTCTTCAGGATATCCGTCCAAGCGTTCCCCTGGGGCTTACCCGTGTATGCGATGGTAAGGTCGGCGCCTTTTACGCTTAACTTGACCGCCGTCCCCTTCCCGTCGTTAAGAAGAACCTTGGAGCTGTCGAGGATGCTTATCTTCGCTTCTCCGGGAAGATTTTTTAAATTATTCGGAGCCTGAAAAATAAACTTTGCGAGTATGTTCGTAAGCGATGGGTCTCCCGGCACTCTCCCGCAATATCCTCCGGGCACGCCGCCCGCAAGCTGGATGAGCCCGAATTCCTGTTTGATCACGGGCGGGGAAATCCATAGCGTGAAGATCGAATCCCCCCTGCTTACGTCTATCGCTTGCACAAAATCTTTCGGAAACCCGATATCGAGCTGGGCGGCATTGATGCATTGGCCCTGCGGATCAATCCGCAACTCAAGCACCGCGGTCTCGCCGGGCTGGAGATTTCCCGAATCGGGAGCAAAATACAGCAAAGCCGCATGCACGCTGTTCGTAAGCAGGAAAAAGGCACCGAAAAACGAGGTACTTATCACCGCTATTCTCCCCAAGGTCATCTTATTCATGTTCATTAACCTTTTTATTATACCTTATTACTTAAAAAGCTACCGCATTTGATTCCCCCCTGACAGAAACTTGCCGCATTTTTCGCGGCATTGGGCCTTTTGCCTGCCTGCCGGTAGGCAGGGCTATGTCGCGAAAAACTTTGCGGCAAGTTTCCCTTATCCGGTCCAGTTAAACAGTAAAATGCTGAAATCGGTTAAATCGACCTTATGATCGCCGTTCAAATCCCCTACGGGGCCGCTTGATCCCCAATAGAAGAGAAGGATGGAGAAGTCAATCAGATTGACCTTCCCATCGTTATTAAGGTCCGAAATAAATTTTTGACCGACTGAGTTTTTTCCTACATAGAAAGAAATTGTCTGGCTATAGGAGCTCTGCACCGTGTTATCTCCCACCCTTGTCTCAAACAAAGCTTTCGCCGTATGGAAATCCTCGTTGCTCAAAGGAGTGGTGTCAAAGACCATCTTCCATTTGCCGCTCAAATCGCTCGTGGCATTCTGGGTTAAGTCCTTATCCGAATTTATGTGGGCGACGACCGTGAGCTCGGGAGGCGATTGGCCGGAAAGCGTGATGGCGTCCCCCTGATTGACCTTGCGCTTATCAAGGTCGATGGTCGGGGGAAGAAATGCGCCGGAGATCGTCGTCACGACATTCGAAACCACGCTCAAGGTCGTCGTAAGCGCGGCCGACTTGAGGCCATCGCTGTCTTGCGCCCAAAAACCGAAGGCGGTGACTCCGGGTGTAACGTTCGTCGTCGAGAAATAAAAATCTGCTTTCGCATCGGCTTTAACGATGGCGATGTCGGTCCCATCCTGCAAAATGTGAACGTCCGAGTTGGGATAGGCCTTTCCCGTAACGATCACCTGTGTTTGCGGAACGGGGGCATACCCTCCGGGAGAATAATTTCCTCCTCCACCACTCCCCCCGCCGCCACCGGTCGTAGGAAGATTTTCGATCTGGCACACGCTTGAACAACGATCGCCCGAAGTATTGTTCCCGTCATCGCACGCCTCTCCGTAAAAAGGCTGAAGGATCGCGTCGCCG
>JBGPES010000066.1:0-5426 GCA_041482935.1 Minisyncoccia bacterium
CTTGGGTTCGCAGGCGAACGGCACCGATACGCAAGCGCTTCTGAATTACGTAACGCAGAATTTTATGCAGGCGCAATAACGGTACGTTTGACGGACATGTAGTTTTTAGTTAGGCTGTATCTAGCTTTTCCGGGGGAATTGACCATGGACGTTTATTGGGCAATCGCGAAATCGCCGAAGTCCGGAGATGTCGCACAAACAAAGATTGAAGCGGCAACTACTAAGGAAGCATGGGAAAAAGCGAGAAAATGGCGCAAGAAAGACCTTGGTTTTTGGAATCTAGTCGCTGTGGCGAAAGAAATTCCCGAAGAATGACCACTCCAATAGACGCGTCATCTTGGGTTCCAAACCAGCGCCCGCGAGCTTAAATCGCGGGTTTTTTATTCCAAATTCCGCAAAAATCAGGTAATGTATATATTAAGAGAATTGAAATAAATTGAGCCTTTTTGTCATCCCCGCGAAGGCGGGGATCCACGCTCCCGGAGCATTTATATGCAAGCATGGATCCTCCGGCTAAACCGGAGGATGACAGTATTTTCATGCCCTACGAACTAAAACTCGAAAAATTCACAGGTCCCCTGGAGAAGCTTCTCGAGCTCATCGAAGAGCGGAAACTGGAGGTAACGGAGATAAGCTTGGCGCAGGTAACGGATGATTTCCTGAAGTATTTGAAGACCCTGACCGATGCCCGCGTCGATCTTCGCATGATCGCTGACTTTATCGTGACCGCGAGCCGTCTTATCCTCATCAAATCGAAGTATTTATTGCCCAGCTTGAGCCTTACGGGCGAAGAGGAGGCGGACATCAAAGACCTTGCGAGCCGGCTGAAGCTTTATCAGGAACTGAAGCCCGCGATGAAGGTTTTGGCGCAGCTCTGGAAGTCAAACGGCCAGGAATTTTCGCGGCCCTATTTCCTGGCGCGCGGGTTCGCGCCCGAGGGAGCGGATTCCGGCATTTTTTATCCGGGCGAAGAACTCGATATTACGAACCTCGCAGGGGCCCTCACGAACGTATTCGAAAGCCTGCAGGCGTTTACGATGGAAACCGAGACAATCCGTGAAAAGATCGTGACGCTCGAGGAGAAAATGCAGGAAATCATAGAGCGTTTTAGGGCCGAGACCGAAACGAACTTCAAGGATCTCTCGAACGCCAAATCACGCGGAGAGATCATCGTAATTTTTCTCGCCGTTCTTCATCTCGCCCGCGAACAGCTTATCCTCCTCGAGCAATCCGATTACTTTTCTGATATAATCATCAGGAAACGCGCGCCCGTTACCGAAAACGAAAACTCCGCGCAATAATTTTATGGCCAACTCCGAAGAAAAAATAGCCGAACTCGAAGCCCTGCTTTTCATTCATGGCGAACCTCTGCCCAAGAAGAAAATCACGGCGATTTTGGATCTTGAGGCGGCTGAGGCGGACAACGTTATCGAGGAACTAAAGAAGCGGCTTGAGGCGGAGGAGCGGGGACTTACGCTTATTGCGGATGGCGATAAGGTCCAGCTCGCCACGAAAGCGAAGTTCGGGAAAATTCTCGAGAAATTCGTGAAGGACGAACTTTCGGAAGAACTTTCTCCCGCGAGTCTTGAGACGCTTTCGGCAATCGTCTATTTTGCGCCGATTTCGCGGAGTCGGCTGGAATATCTTCGCGGCGTAAATTCGAGTTTTATTTTACGAAGCTTGCTTTTGCGGGGGCTCGCGGAGCGCTTTCCCGATCCGGGGCGGCAGAACCAATATCTGTACCGGCCGACGTTTGAGCTATTGAAACACCTGGGCCTTGATCGGCGCGAAGCCATGCCCGACTTCGAAAAGTTCCGGTCGCTCATGAAGGCATTCGAAACAAAGAGCGAAACACCGGCCGCACCCGAAGGTACGCCATCGGTCGAGGTATCGCACGAAGAGCAGAAGCCCGATCCCGGAACCGCACCACCGACCGAAGCGTCTCCGGCGGAAACGCCGCCTACAAGCTCGTAAACTCTGATAGCCCTGCCTGCCGGCAGGCAGGGGTGAAATCGAAAACAGGACGATTTCACCGTTTAGCCCGTCAGCAGAAAATTAATGCATCAAGATTTCAATACTATGGATAATAAATTGGCCCAATATAAATGTCTGCTATCGAGCTATAGGGTTAACGAGCTATCGAGCTGATCCATGTCAGACAATTTCCACAAATTTCTGTTTTTGGGCGTCATGATCGCAATCGCGGCGTTCGCGAATCACGGTGCCGTTGCGCCGAAGCCGCTTACGTTAACGTATGGCAATAGCGCGGCGTCGGTACAACCGAAAACTCCGCCGCTGTTTGTGCTTGAGCCTCCCGAACAGGTGATCGCACAGAAATTGGCCGAGGCTTCCGATAATCAATTCGTGAAAGCGGCCGAAAACAGTTTGCCTACGAAGTCTTCATCTGACGGCGGAGATCGCGCGCCGGGTCAAAACGCGCCGCTGACAAGCGACGTTTCTCCTACGACCTTTCCCGCCATTTCCGATGCGACGTTTCTCGCTTCCGAAAGCAGTCCCATACAACCTGCTTTTTCAAAAATCGGCGATGCCGCACCTCCGCAAATAAAAGCCGGGATTGCGCTCGTCGCCGATCTGAAGAGTGGCGAAACGTACATGAGTCTTGGTTCCGACAGGCGATGGCCGCTGGCCTCCGTCACGAAGCTTATGACTGCCGCGGTCGCCTTCCAAAAATTTGACATGAACGCGACGGCGACGGCGACGGTGACGCAGGAGGCGTTTGCTGCCGATCCCACGGATCAGATTTTGAAAGCGGGGGATACGTATCAGATTGCCGACCTTCTGCGAATTATGCTTTTGCCTTCATCGAATGTTGCCGCGGAAACAATAGCCGCCGGATATTCTGCCGCAGATGGAATAAGCGGGAGGGACGGTTTCATTGCCCTGATGAGCACGCAAGCTCAAAGCTGGGGAATGAAGAGCACGTTTTATGAAGATCCCTCCGGCCTTTCATCGTCAAATCAGACGACGTCGGGCGATATGTTGCTCCTCGCGCAAAAAATCTATGCGGAGTATCCCCGAATTCTTGCGACGACAAGAGTGCCGTTCGTTGCCGTGCAGGAGGTGAACTCGAAAAAACGCGTGCTCGTGAAGAGCATCAACGATTTCGTCGGGCGCGCGGATTTTTTGGGAGGCAAAACCGGCTATACTGACGACGCGAGCGGAAATCTGTTCTCGATTTTTTCCTATCATAACCGTCCGCTTTTCATTATTGTCCTGGGAACGGACGATCGCTTCGGCGACACTACCAAACTTCTTACGTGGTTTGAAGCGAACTATAAGTAAGCTCGATAGCTCGTTAGCCAGAAATCAGCTCGATAGCGCCAAGATTGAAACCAGAATGATCTCGGCGTTTAGCTCGTTAGTAAACCAGGAAAATGCTAAAATATATCAATGAAACTTAAATCATCTGCTATCGAGCTATCGAGCTATCGAGCTATCGAGCTTCCCCCAGCATGTTGATTCTCGAAACAGTCAGAATTATAGTGCTTATGGCGATCGCGTTCTTCGTGGCGCTCGCGATCACGCCTTTGTGGTTCGGGTTCCTCGCGAAGCATTTCAAGAAACAGCTTCGGGAAGAGACCTTCACGCCCGTCTATTACGGTTTGCACGGCAAGAAAGCGGGAACGCCGAACGGCGGCGGCGTTATCATCTGGTCAACCGTGCTCGGGCTCGCGCTTATTTTCTGGTTAAATTCGAACTTCTTGGGTGGTTCGTGGAAGTATCTTAATTTCGTGAATCGCGCGGAAACCTATCTCCCGATCACGGCGCTTCTCCTTTCGGCGCTTTTGGGATTCGTCGACGATTGGCTCGGTGCGTTGAGGATCGGCGGCGCTTCCGGCGGCGGCCTCAAAATCCGGCACAAATCCCTCATTTATCTCGTGATCGCGGGCGTAGGCGCCTGGTGGTTCTATTTCAAGCTCGGCTTCGACGTTTTGAATGTTCCGTTCTTCGGGAGCGTTCAGATCGGTTGGTGGTATATTCCCATATTCATTTTCATCATATTCGCGAGCGCATTCTCGGCGAACGAAACCGACGGCTTGGACGGCCTTTTGGGCGGCGTTTCGCTTTTTGCTTTCGTTGCCCTTGTGACGGTCGCCTTCGTGCTCCGCCGCTACGACCTTGCGGCCTTCGGCGGGACGATGATCGGCGCGCTTCTTGCATTCCTTTGGTACAACATCTATCCGGCGCGATTTTTTATGGGGGACACGGGTTCCATGTCCTTGGGTGTCGTGATCGGGGTCATCGCCATGCTCACGAATACCACGCTGCTATTGCCCTTCTTCGCCGTCATCCTTGTGGTCGAATCGCTCTCCGTGATCATCCAGGTCGCGAGCAAGAAATTTCGCCACGGGAAAAAAGTGTTCCTTTCGACGCCGATCCACCACCATTTCGAAGCTTTGGGCTGGCCAGAATCGCAGGTCACGATGCGCTTCTGGATTGTTTCCGCGATATTTTCTTCGCTCGGGCTGGTTATTTTCTTTTTATCCAGATTTTTGTAAGAATTTATTAAGCTTGACAACAGGCTCGTGATGTGGTAATCTCTCATTAGCTGTCTGAATGGGGAACTCGAAAGAGGGAACCGTTTGGCAGGTCCCGTTGGGAAAGCTTGTCGCCGCGGCAACGAAGCTGAATCAGCGGCTTGGAAGTCGCGGCAAGGAAATATTCGAATTTCTTGACGAAAACGAATCTTTCTGCAACCACACGGCCGATTTTCTGCTGAGCGATATGGCAATAACGGATAAATCGCTCACCAGTCTGAATCCATCCTGGGTTCGCGCCCGTGAGATCATGGGACGCAACATGTTCGGCGTCGAGGAAGCGATCCGGCACTTCGGGGTCAACCCCTCGAGGCAGCAGATCGCCGGTCTTTCGGAGATCCCGTTCAGCGAGGCGACGCTCGAGCAGTGCAAGGAAACGCACGTCCTCGTCGCGGTGTTCCCCCTCTCGATCCTCGAGATCCGCGGGAAGGTCGCCCAAGGCCAGCGCCTGTTCTACGATCAGGACTGGTACAACAAGCAGGCCTTCGCCAAGGAGAAGGGCGAGACGGAGTGGAAGCTCGTTCGCAAGACGCCGGTCGACAGCTCGACCAGCAAGACGTGGCCGGAACAGCAGGCTCTGCTCGCGACAAACGAGGAGACGCCGACTGCCCGAACGATGGTCTACACGATCATCGGCCATTTCCTCGCGACGGGTGAACGGCTGTTCGAGAAGATCTACGTCCGCTGTTCGGATGTGGGCTCGGGCGGCGGCCGTGTCTACGTCGGCTACTTCGATTCCGGCGGGCTCAGCGTCTACGGCGACGGCTGGGGCGACAGCCGGGTCGGCAGCGTTGGGCTGTCCTCCGCTCGGAAGTCCGAGTAGAACCTCGAAGCCTTGAGGGCTTGACCCTCTTGATTCCCTTGAGC